>CALGBN010000538.1 GCA_937877765.1 Candidatus Bathyarchaeota archaeon
ATGGACCTGCGTAAATGGGGTACAGTGCCCCACAGTGGATTCGGTCTCGGCGTCGAGCGTGTATTGATGTGGATGCTAAAGCTTGATCATATCCGAGACACCGTGCCATTCCCGAGGGATATGCGCAGGGTTTACCCCTAATCCTTTTTTAATCACCACTAGCCGTTACTGAGTATGTTCATTATCGACGTGGACCCAGATTCCGGCATAAACATGGTTCACCGAATAGACTGCATACACGTTGTCCCAGAGAACCACCCAGAAAAACCAAAGGGGGAAATCTGCGAACACGGAGGCTACCTAGAGTTCCCAACTGTTGGAACCGGCGTCCGATACCTCAAAGAAAACAAGATTGACGGACTAATCCATCACTGCCCATACTGCAAACCCACAAAAAAGTACAACCCAGAGCCAGCCGCCTCCCTAGGAATCAATATTGCACCAACTGGCTGTGATACATGTAGCTTGGATTCTCCGTTGATGCAGCGAAAAACAGAAACCCTTGAAGTAACTGACACCAAGACTATTTTCAAGCGGCTGAGTAAGAGGCTTTTCGGCGGCTTCTAGAAATCTTCCTTTTCTTCTAAAGGCGGTTCAAGCCTGTACATATGATAACCTATTGCCAACTGCCATACACTGAAAGGTATTAGCACCATCAGCTCCTGTATAGCTGTGACTGGTCCACCTTGAACCCAAGGTATTAAGCTAATAACTGAAGCCAATGCTCCTATCACGGCGTAGTTGGTTAGCCCTCGTTTGAACAGATGAATAGACAATAAAGCGAGGCTTACAGGCACAACGAAGAAAATAATGTACACAAGTGTTCCCCTGAACTCCCCCAAGTCAACCAATGACAGACCAAGGGCGCTAACACTAATACCATAAATAAGAATCCCACCACTCCCAAGCATACCCAAGAAATCCTTCTCTGAAAACTCGAATAACCCAGCAGAGAATATCATCGCCATAGAACCAGCCATCAGTAAACCACTCTCGAAAACCACTGAACCGAAACCTCCGCCGCCTAAAGCGCTTATAGACTGATTCATGGTCCATTCCGGTGACATAGTTATGCTGAGAAAAATCATCAAAGCCCCGACAATAGAGCTTGGCGTGCCGAACATAGCCATGATGCGTACTATCTTAACTTTCACGGGCATTGATATGAGCTACCCTTGTAAAAAGCTCATGCTTTTACTTGTTTAAGGTACCCTGAGCCTTCCAGTATCTTGAGTAACGCTACACCAATCACCGTAATAGCAATAATACTACTGAGGGTAATGCTGATAATCATCCCCAACCAAGCAGGCATCTGTATACCCAATATGCTTGGCGGTGGGAAAAATAGCCAAAGATAGCCTCCAACCACCAAACCAATTATTATTGATGATGCTATCGAGGCTGGTATCAGATTATCCTTGTACTTGTACATCACATAACCTGCGACTAGGTTTGCAAGTGCTCCAAAAACAACATCAATTGGGCTCATGAACCAGTAAATATTGGCCACAAGGGCTCCAAGTGCTACTCCATACACTGCTGGGAACCCAAGTAATGCCGCTAACGGTATCAAAGCGTCAGCGACTCTGAGTTGTATTGGACCAAAACTAATTGGTGCAAGAATAATAACGATCGCCGCATAGAGGGCAGCGATAACTGCAGTTAAACTAATTTCTTTTGTATTCACGTTTGATTCTCCTCCTTTCCACGGGGTTTGTAAGGCGGAACGGGTAGGAGGACCCACTCACCCGCCGAGATGCGTTGAATGTGTCACAGGATTTAACCCTTACTGTATGTAGCTGCTTTACACAGATACAAAGTTAAAACCACAACAGGCAAGGGGAAAATGGGAATAAAAAGAGGGGCAATGGGGTTTCCTCACCTTTTCCCTGTCGCGCCCTCTTCTTATTATCTACCAGATAGATGCTTTATCTTACTCCATATCTCCAAGACACGTCGATCAATTATTCGCTCGAACTCTTCCATCTCATGCAGACTGATGGGGTCCTTGCTGTACATCTTGTAGTTTACAAAGTAGTTGAAAGCCTCCGCGTATATCTTGCCGAACATGGCGCTCTCACTGGATTTGAGATATCCTTCTTCCTCAAACCGCTTGAAAGTGTTAAACGTGAGCTCAAGGCGCTTCTCCTGAAGCTCATCATCTATAGCTTGTTCTACGATACCGCGTGCTACTGCTTCCATCTGGCTCGACATTTGTCCGTGTTTTCGTATTAAAGCGATAACGGATGGATGAAAGAGACCAATATACGCCATTAGGAATCAATAATCAGCCTAGGTAATATCGTTCCATAAACCCAGTAACCCCTTGTGAAACCATCTAAATACCCGAAACATCACCATAACGGGTATGAGATCCGCCCGCTTCGACTACCACGTACACGAGACCTTCTCATCAGACGCACGAGACAGCAAAGTAGAAGACTATATCAAAGTAGCCGAAAAACGAGGCATCGAGCAGATAGCCTTCACCACCCACGAGATAATCACCGGAACATACAGCTATTTTGGAATCCAACTTGAGGAAGTAGAACAATACATCGATAATATCCACCGACTGGACGAGACCACTGATGTAAAACTCCTTGTAGGATTGGAAGTAGACTACTTCAGTGAAGCCCAGCGCCAAATTGAAGCCCTCTTAGACGAGTACCCCTTTGACTTCATCCTAGGCAGCACCCATTTCATTGGGGAGTATGATGTCGGATCAAGAAAGGATGCCCCAGCCTATTTTGGTGGTAGGAGCCTCAAGGAAGCCACCACTGATTACTTCAGGTTCTGGATCGAGGCTGTGCAAAGTGGCTTGTTTGACTCTATGGCGCACCCTGATTACTGGCGTAGGTTTCTTCATCTTGTAAGAAAGGAGCCTGTTTTGCTGTCTGAGTATGGGTTGCTGGGTGATGCTGTTGACAGTCTTGTTAGCTATGATGTGGGCATCGAGGTGAATAGCAGTGGAAGACGCCATGAACATGGGATACAGTACCCCATCAGGGGTTTCCTAGAGACAGCGTACAATGCTGGTCTAAAGAAGATAACACTAGGAAGCGACAGTCATATTCCTGATCATCTGGGATATTGGCTGGCTGGCGCAGTTGACTTGCTCAAAGATATTGGGTTCACCCATATCAGCAGTTTTAAGGCCAGAAAACACAAGTCAAACCCCATTGATTCCTTGGTAAGAACAGTGAAATAACCATTAGGCACCAAATACCCTATGTCTCACCCCCTAAGCAAGATAATCCCCGGATTCAATCTTCACAGCTATTATGCTGGAATAAACATGGCTTTCGCCGAGGTAGTAGGAGCAGGCTGCAAACAATTAGCCCTAAGCAGCCCATACAGTCATGAGATGGCTCAAGAGATGCTTGAAGCCAGCGAGTACGCAGCCACAGAATACAATGTAGAGCTTATGGTAGAGCCTGACCTCCTCGTGACCAAGCTATTCCCCCATGATATTGCCAAGGATAAAACCGTGATACTGATTGCACATGACACGTCCGTTCTTGACGAGTACAAGATGCTCAAAAAAATGAAAAAATATAGCAACGAGGAGGGCAACCCTGATGACCTTGAGGTTGAGATTGCTCAAAGATTTGGGAAGCTATTAAGCTATGATGAAGCTACAATAAACAGACTTCTAGAGAAAAACGGCTAAGATGGTGGAGGCCTTACTCCAAGAGTAAACTCTACGCTCATAACCTCTCCATCTCTAATGATGCTCAAGGTTACGGTCTCATTTGGTTGAGTGTTTCTCGTGAGGTAGACTTGAAGCTTGTAGAAGCTATCCATGGTTAAACCGTTTACGCCAATGATGACATCCCCTCCGATATCAAATGGGAAACCGCCTACCGTGGCTGTTGTGGTTGAACCCTCTAGTCCTGCTTCGTATGCTGGACCATCTTCTACCACGCGGGCCACCAGTGTTCCCTTGGTGTTATTATCTAGTCCCATGGCTTCTGCAAGGGCGGGGAACATGTTGTATCCGCTTATTCCTAGCCATGGGTGCTCGTATTCACCTGTCTCGATGAGGCTGGTTATCTCGCGGGTGATGGTGTCGCTTGGTATAGCGAATCCTATGCCGCTGAAGTCATTGGTGCTGCTGATGATGGCTGTGTTCATTCCTATAACCTCTCCCTTCAGGTTCAGGAGGGGTCCACCGCTGTTTCCAGGGTTGATTGCTGCATCAGTCTGGATAACGTCAACGATAACATAACCATCTGTAGCGTCCATCTGACGACCTGTCGCACTTATCACTCCAACAGTCATGGTGTTTGCTAGTCCGAATGGATTTCCAATTGCAATAGCTGTCTCACCTACTAAAAGTTCACTGCTTACACCTATCTCTAACGGGTGTAGAGTTCCGTCTGGAGCGTTTACCTTGATTACCGCCATATCGCTATAGGGATCAAGTCCAACAACTTTAGCTGATAGCACGGTTCCCGACTGGAAAGTCACCGTTAATGCTTGGGCATCCTCGACAACGTGGTTATTTGTTACCATGTGTCCTTCTGTGTCATATACCCATCCGCTTCCAGCTGAACCCCTATCTGTCTCTATCAAAACCACGCTGTTACGTGTCTGATTGTAAATCTCGATTATGCCTATGTCCTGTGATGACTCGCTAAAGTCTAGTATTCTGATCTCTTCTTTGAGGCTGTCTATCTCCTGTTCTGCGCTTCCAAGTTGGAACTCCAGCGTCTGTATCTGAGTTTCAAGTGTACTGGTATCAACATTACCGTCATTATAGATTGTCGTATAGGTCAGTACCCCCACATTTACTACCATCATAACTACGACGATAGCCCCTGTCTCTTATACACATCTGACGCTGCCGACGAATTAGACGGTGTAGATCTCGGTGGTCGCCGTATCAT
>CALGBN010000539.1 GCA_937877765.1 Candidatus Bathyarchaeota archaeon
TTTTCAAGCAGAAGACGGCATACGAGATGTAGAGAGGTCTCGTGGGCTCGGAGATGTGTATAAGAGACAGGTGCGGCTGATCCTGTCCCAGTCTTTACGGATTAGGGCTGTTAACCATAGGTCGAACTCGTTCTCAAACATCTGCACGTCCTCTATGGGGTCGTGAGCTAGTGGGTCGCATACTTGTCCGTTGATGTCTGTCATGCCTGATGCGTCTGCTACTACTATCAAGGCGTCTGCTCTGCGTACCTCGTCTAGGAACTGGTTGCCTAAGCCTTTGCCCATGTGGGCTCCGGGTATCAAACCGGGGGTGTCAATCAGGTCAACGGGGATAAGCCGTACTCCATCTACGCATGCGCTGTTCTGGGGGTTGTCTGTTACACCCATTTCTCGGCAGACGCATGGAGTTCTTACGTAGGCGACACCCATGTCTGCTTTTATGGTTGTGAATGGGAATCCCGCGATTTCTACTGGTTTGAGGGTTGCTGCTCCGAAGAATGTGCTTTTTCCAACGTTTGCTTTTCCGACAAGACCTACGATTTTAGCCAACTGGTATCAGTCAATGTATTGCTGTTGTGGTTTAAGATTGTATCTGGACTGTTTCTGGGTTGATGTTTTTATAGCATCCTCCAAAAGCCTACTGTGATGGGTTTTGAGTGGTAAAGATGAACGGCTAGCAGGTACTCTTGAAGAAGAATATCAACTGATGTTTGGCATGTACGAGGAGGCTATAACACAGATTCCAGAGTCTCATTGGATTAGTGGTGAAATTGATTACCTTATCCCAGCTAGACTGATATTCCACACTATTGAGTCAACTGACTTCTATACCCCTAATAATCAGACAGGCTATGTTTGGGAGAAACGGTACGACATCGACCCCGAGATGGATGAAATCCCCTTAGATAAGCTACCAAACCAGCAGCAAATGCTAGAATATCACCATGATGTCCAGAAAAAGGTCATGGACTGGCTTGATCGCTTGACTATGGATGAGGTGTTAGTATCTGAGGAAAGGTTTCCTTGGACTGGTTCAACACTCCTAGGGCGAATCATGTATATCCTCGCTCATAACCGGCAGCATTTCGGTGAGTTGAACGCTGAGCTGCGTAGACGCGACTCACCGAGAATCAAATGGCGAGTGATAAAGAAGTAACAACATCAGTTTTACTCGATATACGCCGTGTCGATGTAGTGTATCAAGGCGTCCCTGTACTCATCTATTTCAACCTCACAGTTCTCATGCATGTCCCAGCAGTGCCCAAATACCCGTAAAATCTCTTTCTCGTCTACAAGGAATCTGATGATGTTCCTTAGCCCGGCGGTGGTCTTGGTGACGCCTGTTCTTACCTCTACCAGTGGGCCTTTTTCTAACTGGATGTATATTATCCCATAACGGTATAGAAAACGCCAAGCCTCCTCAAAGGTATACTTGGGTCTGGACTTCTCTTTGGCCATGTTTCTCGCACACACCGGCAAACATTATAATACATCTAAATATAAAAACAGGAACCTAATAGCCTCTGATTAGTCTCCGTGCTACATTCCAGAGGATCATAACCACCATAAGTGCAGCCACCATGGTGAAAATATTAGGGGCACCCATCATGTTAGCTGTTCTCACGAAGAAGTAGATGATAATCAAAGCTACAATAGATACAAAGATATTACGAATTTGGCTCATTTCAGTTCACAGGATACCAGATTCTATGATATAAATCCTTTAGATCAGCCTTCGCGCTCATAATGGCCCGGGTTTTTCTTCCGTCCAAAGCTTCTGAGACTTTGTTCCTCAAGCTGTTGGCAGAGGTTCTCGGCTTCCTCGTGGGTGATCTCTTCCCTGTTCTTCATGTATTCGATTATCTCTAGTGCCTGTGTATCGTTTGTGCAGCGTCTGATGAAGTCAATCACATTTGGGTCGTAGCCAGCGAATTTCCGTTTCGGTTTGGGTTTCTCGACCTCGAACACTAGCTCAGCCTTGCCTACACCTTGCTCCAGTTCCTCGGCTAGCTTGGGGAATTTTTTCTTGAACTCTTTTTTCTCCATGCGAGATCAATTTGATTGGCTGAATACTCGATTATAAATGATGTGGGGTTAGCGTTTCCGTTCCTCAAGCTTTGAGAAGAAATACTTGATAACCCCATTGGGCACATCACGTTGAACCGTGACCCCAGGCGCGATCCAAGCATCACTACCGATCACTGCACCCGGGTGTATGTTCACGTTGATGCCTGTCTGGACATTATCACCCATGATAACACCCAGCTTCCTCCGACCACTATTCAGGCGCTCACCCTTTATACTAACCTCTATAGGCGTCTTATCAAACCGTAAATTTGCCGTTATTGTGCCTGCTCCGAGGTTACAGTTCTTACCGATGACGCTGTCTCCTACGTAGCTCAGGTGGGCTGCGTGGCTGCCGTCTCCGATGATGCTGTTTTTTATCTCGCAGGCGTTACCAATTCGGACGTTGTCTCCGAGGCATGTGCCTGCTCTGATGTAGCAGTTTGGTCCGATGTCGCTGTTTTCTCCTATTACGACTGGGCCCTCGATGTATGCTCCTGATCTGATTCTGTCTCTTATACACATCTGACGCTGCCGACGAATTAGACGGTGTAGATCTCGGTGGTCGCCGTATCATT
>CALGBN010000540.1 GCA_937877765.1 Candidatus Bathyarchaeota archaeon
TTCAAGAACCGCTGAATAGCCAACAAATACGCGATAGCTGCTACGCTACGTTCTCCACCAGATGCTCCACTCGCTAGCCTCATGGGCTTGCCTGGGAACTGGATATACAGGTCTACGCCTCCACTGAATGGGTCTTCTGGGCGCTGTAGCTCCAGTCTGCCGTCTCCGCCACCCGTGAGTTTACTGAATATGGCGCTAAAGTTCTCGCATATTTGGTTGTATGCTGCCATGAAGTGTTCCTGTTTCTCGCGTTCGATCTCTTCTATGAAGTGGAGAATGCTTTGTTTCTCTTCTTCCATGCCGTTGATGCGGGTGCTACGTTGCTTGTACTCCCGCATCGTAATATGATAATGATCTATGGCAAGCTGGTTGATGGCTCCTAGTCCACGTTTCTCCTGCTTGATCCTGTTGAGTCTTCGCTCCACTTGCTCAGGTAATATATCTTCTAATTGTATCTTGTCGCTGAATCCGAGTCGGGCGAGCTCATCCATACGCTGCTCTACTTGAAGTTTTACCCGTTCCTTTTCAAGTGTAATCTGTCCTATTCTACGTTCAGCTTCAGTGATTCTGCGTCCATTTGTCTCCAGTTGGCGCTCATACTGTCTGAGTGTGCGTTGATGCTGCTCGAATATCCTGCTTGTAGCCTCAACCTCTGAGGTTACCTCACTCAGAATAGAGTCAAGCTCAGCGATATCCTTGCTGATCTCAGCTATCTGTACATCAATATCGGCATACTCAGTGTCAAGCTCATTGATCTCCTGTCGCGCATTCTCTATGTCCTGATTTGCCTCGCTAATCTGTAATGTGAGTATTCGGTCTACGAAGCTTGACTGAATGGTCCTATCATTGGATAGCTCATTGATCTTCTTCTCAAGAAGCCCTACCTCTTGACTGAGAGTATTACGTTCAATCTCCAGAGAGGTTACATCACTAAGCTTGTACTCTTTGAGGCGGTTAATCTCCTGCTTGGTCTCCTCGATCTGACCAAGGATCATTACCTTGCGTTCCTCAAGGATAACCCTGAGACGCTCCTCGTTCTCCATATCACCCTTGGCTTTCTCGATGTTCTCTAATAGGGTCTGAAGGTTACGGTCAAGCCTTGTGATACTCTCCTGTGTAGCCTGAATATCCTCATCAATACGAGCCACACGAGTCTGACTGTCCTCCATATACTGTGTAAACTTACGAAGATCAAAGCCGCTGCTTCGTAGCTCCTTCATCCTACTCTTGAGTCTACCACGCAGGTCCTTGATTGTCGTTGATAGGTTTGATATGGATTCCTCTGTTGGGATGAGTTTTGTGAAATCCGGTGGACGCCTGTAATATCCGCCGATGATTCCGCCTGCTACGTCAAAGACATCTCCTGTCTTTGTTACGGCCCTGTATCCTTGTGCGTTAACCAGCTCTGCTGCTTCAGATGTCTCAACCAGATAGGTGTCTCCCCAGAGATAGTATACAGCAGGTGCATAGAGTTCATCATATCTGATAATATCGGGGATTGCGCCGATCATGCCTTTTATCTTGAGTT
>CALGBN010000541.1 GCA_937877765.1 Candidatus Bathyarchaeota archaeon
TTCAAGCAGAAGACGGCATACGAGATGTAGAGAGGTCTCGTGGGCTCGGAGATGTGTATAAGAGACAGTTCTTATACCATTAGATTGGCGCGGCTGTTATATCCATGAAACCCGTTACCTGTGTTATGAGCCTCAAACTTGTAAACGCGAAACTCTGGTTGGAGACCGGAGTCTATGAGGGTGGACTTGTAACAGAGAACGGGGCAGTATCCAAGATAGGCAAGGAATCCAGACTACCACCCGCAGAAAACATCATAGACGCAGGGGGAAAACTCGTGGTCCCCGGATTGGTAGACCTGCATGTTCACTTCAGGGAACCCGGGTACACCCAGAAAGAGGATTTTGCATCCGGTACAAGCGCTGCAGCGGCTGGAGGCGTAACGACTGTTCTTGATGAACCAAACAATAAACCGGTTACTGGGTCAGCTGAAGCATTACGGGTGAAACAGGAGCTGGTCAAGGACCATTCTTATGTCGATTACCTGTTCAACATGGCTGTCTACGCTGATAGACTCAGCGAGATAAGATCAGCTGCGAATATTGGGGTAAATGTTTTCGCGTTCTTTGATGAGCTTGGAGATAAACCAACCGGCATGAAAGATACCGGGGTTTTGTATGATGCGTTGATAAGGGTGGAGGCTGTGGATGGCTTGGCGTTGCTCAACTGCCGTGAATCCGACCAAGTAATCCACACCATCAAACAACTCAAAGATGCCGGGAAAAACACCCTCCAAGACTACAATAACAGCTTCCCCCACGTAGCGGAATCGGTTGGAGCAGCCAAACGAATACTATTGGCTCATAGTTTGGGTGTGAGGACGCATATGAGGGAGGTTTCTACAGCCGAGACCGTTGATGTGCTACGAAGCCTCAAACCATACATGACTGATATAACGGCTGAAGTTCGTCCAGATCATCTTTTCCTGAATCAGGAAAACACGGAGAAACTTGGACCCTATGGCCAGCAGTGGACACCCATCAGGACACGAAAAGACCAAACTGCTCTATGGGAGGCGCTCAACGAGGGAACCGTGAATATTATCGCCAGTGATCACGCGACACATATGGTTGAAGAGAAACGTCATGGATTAGGTAACATCTGGAACTCTCCACCCGGGTTACCCGCCATAGAGTCCATGCTACCATTGCTATTGAACGCGGTCCATGAGGAAAAAACAACACTAGATAGGATAATACAGGCTACATCGGTTAATCCGGCGAAGAGGCTTGGATTGTATCCAAGGAAAGGCTGTATTGATATCGGTTCAGACGCGGACCTAGTGATACTGGACCTTGAGGCTGAGAAGAAGATTACCGCTGATGAGATGTACGCAAAGTCAAAGTGGACCCCATATGAAGATTGGAAGACGATTGGGGCGCCTGTAACCACTATACTAAGAGGTGTCCCGGTTTATCATGAAGGAGAAATTGTATCCAAGCCTCTTGGACAGTATATCTCCAGCTAGCTCCGCTATATATTAAGGTCCATGTGAACCCAATTATTGGTGAAATAGTTGGCCAAATACATCCTTCTAAGCTCACTCACACCAGATGGACAAAAAACCCTCAAAAACAAGCCAGAACGCATCAAGGAAGTCAACAAAGAGATCGAAAAATACGGTGTAAAACTATTAGAACAATACGCGGTCCTTGGACCCTATGATTTCGTGAACATCGTAGAGGCGCCAAACAATGACGCTGTTTTCAAGATGAGTGTCGAGTTAGGCAGCCGTGGAACCATAAAGATTCTCAGCATGCCCTCGATAACGGTTGATGAGCTTATAGAGAGCTTGAAATAATCTCTCCTTATTTTTTACCAAAGTATTCCCGCTGGTAACTGTCCTCAGCCAATATTCCTAGACGCTCCATGGTTTGATGCATGGTACGCTGGTTAGCCTCACTCAACTCCTGTAAGGGTTTTCTTGGTTTACCTACGTCAGCACCTACGTGGTTCAGCGCCCATTTGAGGGGGACTGGGTTGGTCTCGCTGTACATCATCCTGATCAATGGAAGATACTTGTAGAGCATCTCACGCATACTTAGCACGTCATCATAGTTCTCCCAAGGCTTGCTGATTACAGCTATCTCCCTTGGACCTGTCTCTTATACACATCTGACGCTGCCGACGAATTAGACGGTGTAGATCTCGGTGGTCGCCGTATCAT
>CALGBN010000542.1 GCA_937877765.1 Candidatus Bathyarchaeota archaeon
ATACGGCGACCACCGAGATCTACACCGTCTAATTCGTCGGCAGCGTCAGATGTGTATAAGAGACAGCTGTAATATCACATTTAATTCCTGTTCTCCGTGAGGTAACACGTGATTTATGTGATTTTTTGTGATATCACGTATTTCATCATCTGAAAATACCTTGGATAAGCCAGCTATCAACATTCTATACGGATGATAAGCACATAGATCCCCCCCAGGCATGGGCAAATACTCCAGTTGACCGACCCTTTCGTAGCCAGAATACCCGGATTTTAGCACTTCTCCACCCCAAATCTGCCCATCTGCACCATATCCAGCCCCGTCTAGAGCTATTCCGATGACTTCTTCATCTTTTATCATATGTTCAGCCATGACCGATGTGATATGAGCGTGATGATGTTGTGATTTTATGAGTGGAATATCCATTTCTTGTGATATCACTTGCCCGTGTTGTGATGTCATATATTCTGGATGAAGGTCACAGCCCATCACATCGGGGTTACTTGTGATATTTAGCAAATCACGCATAGTCTGAATAGCATCTTTCTCAAATTCTAAGCCCTCTAATGAAGTAATGTCACCGAGATATTGAGTCATGAAAACTTTACCATTTGTTGCTATGGCCGCTGCGTTTCTGAGTTCTGCTCCAAGTGAGATTGCTATACCTTTCTGAATGGGAATATTGATTGGATCAGGAACATAGCCTCTTGACCTACGTGTAAAAGCCGGTTTTCCATCAATTACTCTGATGACAGAGTCATCTGATCGATTGATTATGTCTCTGTTATGTAGTAAGAAATAGTCAGCTAATCCACCTAGTTCTTTGAACGCAGCTTTATTGGTAATAGACATGGGTAAACCACGGCGATTTCCACTGGTCATTACCAAGGCGGGTTCATCGAGGCGTTTGAAAAGCATAGTCTGGATACCAGTGTAAGGTAACATAACGCCTACAGTGTCTAAACCCGGTGCAACAAGATCTGATATGACTCTGTGTTTTTTCCTAAGCAAAACAATTGGTTTTCTCCACGAAGTAAGATACTCTTTTTCTATTTGTGAAAATTCTGCATATTGGTTTATTGACTCTAGATCAGGCGACATCAAGGCATAAGGTTGATTCTTACGATCCTTTCGTCTCCTAAACTCCTCAAGAACATCGTCTCGCGTAGCAAGTGAGGCAAGATGTATACCTCCTATACCTTTGACTGCAATGATTGACCCATCTAAGATGTACTTGGCTGTCTCACTGAACACATCATCAACAGCGATTCTCTTACCCAAAGCATTATAGAGTCCCATAGTTGGTCCACATTGGCTGCATGTGATTCCCTGTGCATCAAAGCGTCTGTCCATAGGATCATAGTAATCATGTTCACAGTCATTGCACATGGGGAAGTCGTGCATATGGGTTCGTTCCCTGTCATACGGTAGTTGTTTTACTGATGTGAATCTTGGTCCACACCAAGCACAAGCAGTAAACGGATACTCATACCATCTTCCCTCAGGGTTATCCATGTCTTTGAGACATTCTGGACATATTCCAATATCTGGTGGATAGATGCCCGAGGCAACTTTGCCCGTTTTCTTGCTCTTATCAATAATGAAGTTAGAATAATTTCCAGTATATTCGAGGTACTCTTTCTTGATTTCCTCGATCTCTGAGACTTCTGGAGCATTCTCCTCGACATCAACTAGAAACCGTTCAATATCTTTCTTTGAGCCCTCGACAATAATCTCGACACCTGCATCACCCAGATTAATAACATAACCCAAGAGGGTGTTCCGTACCGCCATACGGTAGATGAATGGTCTGAAACCAACGCCTTGCACTCTACCTGTGATGTTTATCTTTGCTTGTCGCTTGCTCAAGGAGTATCACGTTTTATTTGAACTGCATAATTTAAACACATATCAAATAAGCTGGGATGTAAACATGTAAACAATTCAAACAGAACAGGATTGTTTACTCGTAGAACATTATTATACCCAGATTGAATTGTCGCAAAATACGTAACTGTAATTAACCTGAAATCACTGTTGAGTACTGGATATCTGATGGAGCTAGTCTTCACAACATTCGCGCTATTCTTGGTAACAATAGTAGCCAGCTACATCTTCTACCAGCGCATCAAGATGGCACAAGGCGAATACGAGGACAGCAAAGACGCAGTCAGAAACATCACATTCGGCTTCAGTAGACAGGTTAAACGAATGGAATCAGACCTTGAACGCCTTGAACGAGATACATTACAAGCAAAATACATGGCAAACGAGGCACTAGCCAACAGACAGGATAACAGTGACGCAACATTAGCCGGTCTAGAGAAGGTAAAGGAACTTTCGGATCGCGTAGATGGCATTGAGGTTTCCATTGAGACCATGAAGAAAGACCTCAACAAACTTGCATCACAGCCAAGAATCATACAACAGACGCAGGTTGATGCCCCAATACCCGTACAGGGTGAGGATATACTGCAAGGACTCACAGATACAGAGCTTGAAGTACTCAAGATGATCGTAGACACAGGCGAGGGAACAGTACCAGAGATCAAAGAGATCATCGAGAAGACCCGCGAACACACAGCCAGACTCCTGAAGAAGCTCTACGATAAAGGCTTCGTTGACCGCAACACAAGCAGCATGCCTTACAGGTACAGTATCCGCAAAGAGATACGAGACCTCATCCTAGAGCAAAACGAGACAAACACAGTCGGGCTCTAATCATAAATAGTATCATTGCTTCTATCACGGTATGCAACCAACAACATGGGAAAAGGCACCACGCTTTGAACCCATCCCCGGAGTAGACATCAGAATCATAGGAAACGGCATGCACGCAACCATGTGCTACATAGTTATCGGACCCGGCGCAGTCGTAGACTGGCACGGACACCCCCACGAACAGATGGGCACCTTGATCTCAGGACGAGGACGCCTAACATCAGGAGACAAAGCTGTAGAAGCAGAGGTAGGTGCAGCGTGGTTTATCCCGCCAAACGAGGAACACAAGTTTGAGACCATAGGCGATGAACCAGCTATAATCATCGAGACTTTCGCGCCAGCACGTACAGACTATGTAATACAAGCCAAGTAATGGATCAGGTTTGACCGAGGAACTCCTCCCAGTACTACAAAGGGTATTAACCGAGGGCTACCAGCTCAGCCCAGAGGTCTTCACTCTTCTACAAAACAAGAGCGTCCCAGAGGCAGCGAAGCTTGTCGATGAAGCACTCAGGAGAGCCTCAAAAGAACAAGACCTATTCATCCTAGACACATCATATTTTCAACCACAAAAAACCACCACACCAAAACAGAAACCCTACGCAGCCACAGTAAACGGACACCTTGAGATACATTACCCTGATGAAACCCGCAGCATCGGAAACGCAGACGGTTACATTGACTACTTCAACAGCAGGCTAGTCCAACTTGAATCCATTATCAAACACAGAGTAGACCTAAGAGACGCCGTATCCCTCACTAATGCAGTAAAATTACCGTTAAAAACCAAGTTCAAAACCATAGGCATGGTAACTAGCAAACGAGCAAGAAAAAACCGATTATTCCTAGAGCTAGAAGACAAAGACACCTTAGCCACAGTAATGGTAAGCGGCGAGGAAACCGTAAAAAAAGGATTAGAAGTACTGGAAGACCAAGTCATTTGCATCGACGGCATCCGCTACCGAGACGACCTACTAATCGCAAACGATCTCATATGGCCAGACGTACCAATGCACGAGGTAGGACGCAGCGAGGAAAACGTCTCAGCAGTATTCGTAGGCGATGTCCATATAGGCAGCAAATACTTCAGACAGGACCTTTTCGACAAGTTCATCAGGTGGATGAACCAAGACCTCGGACCAAAACCCAGCCGAGACCTAGCAGCTCAAGTCAAATACCTTGTTATCCCGGGTGATCTCGTTGACGGCATAGGAATATACGTTAACCAACTAGACGAATTGACCATACCAACCCAACGAGCACAATACAGAGAAGCAGCAAAGCTCCTCGAAAAACTACCACCCCACATAGAAACCGTCATCATACCCGGCAACCACGACGCCGTAAGAAGAAGCCTACCACAACCAGCCATACCAGAATCATACGCACCAGAACTATACGCAAACCCACGCATCCACATGGCGCCAAACCCCATAGCGTTAAACCTAAACGGAGTCAAAGTTTTCGTAGCCCACGGATCAGCCCTCACAGACATCCTAGGCTCAACCCCTGGGCACGATTTCCATAACCCGGTGACAGCCGTAGAACTATTACTAAAATGCAGACACATTGCGCCAAGCTATGGTAAATCTACACCCATAGCCCCAGAGAAAATAGACCGACTTGTTATCAAAGAGATACCTGACGTGGTACTGATGGGGCACATACACATCCATGAATCCAAACGCTACAAGGGAATCACGCTAATAGCAAGCGGCAGCTTCCAAGACCAGACACCATTCCAGAAACGAATGAAACTAGACCCCACACCCGGCGTAATCTCGGTTTTCAACCTCAAGACCCACAACGAGATACCGCTAGATCTCGAACGACTGGAGTAACACCCTTAGCGATCAAGTCTGCTACACGAACCGCCTCAGGCATACGCCCATAGATGGCCTGTTCACGTAAGACTTTTTCAGCGTAACCCGTTGACTCGCCAACTATCTCATAGTAAACAGAAGGATAATCTTTGATCCTACACTCATGTAACTCTCCGAGTGCCTCATATCTGCTCCAACGCATTTTCCAGTCACTGAAATGTTTACGCAGTGCACACAGCGTAGCATCCATATCAGGTATCCTTGGACTGTAAACAATCACAGGCTTTCCCGTGGTTTTGTAAACATTTTCCACATCAACCACGTTGAACCCAGCAAAGGTAGCGCCACCAAGAATCAATACATCATAATCCCAGTCAGCTAGATTGTTTAACAAGACCTCTGTGGCATCAAGCCCGTCAACTGTTATACAATCAATTTTGATGTCTTGTATAACAACACCCCATAGTTTTGTTAAACAAAGAGAAGTATGTTGGATAGCACTAGCTATCCCTCGTTGGAAAGCCTCGAAGCTTCCGTCTTGGACCCCAACTGCTACCGTTAAAACGGGTCTCAATACTTGTCGAGTTTTCCTTGTATCTTGCACTTTATTAGGAATTGTGCATAGGCTGTGCGTGGAACCTTTACTATTCCACTCTTTACCTGTATTCTGGTGATCTGTGCTAGGGCGTTTTTATCTACGTCTTTTTCGAAAACAAGGCTACCGTTGCTTTCTATGGCGAAAGGACCCATTTCCATGGCTATTTCCTTTATATCGTCCTTAGAAAGACTTATTTCGCCGTCATCATCGATGGCCAGAATAAATTCTGCGGAGTTAGACAGTGTCTGACCAGCGGTGACAGCTTCAGTTCCGTCATTATTTAGGTATTGCTCCAGTGCATTGTTTACGACGTCTGCCACGTTCTTGCCGTCTTTCTTTGCCATGGAGAAGACTTCCGTGTAAAGCTCGGTGTTTAATCCCCTAATGGCTACGGTTTTGCGTGGCATGTTTACTGTATCACCAGTTTATTTGTTTACTTGTTTACTTGTTAACAAGTATACTTATAAGCATATCGGAGCTGTAAACATCTTGCCCCGAGAGGGGATCCGGAGTTAGATTTAAGTGTCAAACACGGTAGCCCTAGATAAAAGTATAAACAAGAATAAAAATCGCTCGGTGAAGCGATCCAATGTAATTGATGCTAACTTCGCGAAATACGTGGAAGTTTTCCGTAAATTATTGTTACTTAACGAGAAAAACGACCTCGCGACCACACTGAAGAATATTCAGGAGCTTATGAGCTTCAGCGAGAAAATCTTCAGCAGCAGCGCAGTCAGTGAAGCCTTCTTGTATTTCTGTCTCCACGGAGCAGCAACCGCATGGGTACTACAATGCGAGTTGAACATGCCCGAGGCAACAGTATACAGAGCGCTGAAGCGACTCAGAGCAATGAAAGTAGTTGTGCCCGCGCTAAAGGTCAGCAAGGTAAAGCGCAGCAAGGGTGGACCAAGACCAACAGTATGGGCCATCGAGACCTCTAGTCCAGATGAGATAGCGAAAGCGTTGAAGTTACACTACAAGATGCTGAGTCCCAAATACAGGGTAGCAGAAGAGGTTGCGCAGACAATCCTAGATGAGTTCCAGGACTCTGGAAAGCCTCTAGAAATACAGTACCGCGATATCATGGGTAAAGCCAAGGAGCTAAAGATCCCATTCAAGGGACCTGACATCGCGGATTTAGCGGCACAGTACCTCCATGAACGTGGAATAAAGGTCTGGCGCTGATTACACTCCCCCAAGAGCCCTCCTCCTTCGGGAGGGGGGATATTCTCAAATAATGTACAATAAGTTAGAGCGGTTCACGTATCGTGAACACCCTTTTTCTATTCTAAACTAAAGTAGTAGGTGTCACCCTGTAGGGTTTCTTTGACCTCGCCCTTGTTTCTTAGGTAAACAAGGTGCGCATAGGTCTCGGTAGCCGCCATTCGTTTTGTCCAGAAAGTCATCTCGGGCCAAGGACGACTATCCCAGTGAAC
>CALGBN010000543.1 GCA_937877765.1 Candidatus Bathyarchaeota archaeon
GGATTCTAGGCGAGGTCGAGAAACGTATTGCGTTAAACATCGATGAGACCCTTATGTTCAAGACCCCCGAAGAAAAAACAGGGTACCTCAACGAAATACTCGACAGCTTCGTTAAAGTCCAGAAAGGCTACAAGCTCAAAAACATCAACCCAGAGGAACCCGAAGAAGGAAATGGACTGCTTTCAAGGTTCAAGAAACGAGACATGGAAGACTTGATCCTTGATCCCTTGAGCTACGAGATGCTCAAATACGAGGTCTACTGCGAAAAAGTTGGGTCAAGCATCCTTGAACCATTCATCAGAGACATCTATATTGAAGACATTCACTGCAGCGGAGCTGGACCAATATACATAGATCATAAGATATTCAAAACAATAGAAAGCACTATCACACTTAGTGATATAGAGGAGCTTGACGCATTTGCGTTAAAGCTCAGCGAGATCGTTGGGAAACCCGCAAGCCATCGTGAGCCTATTGTTGACGCCAAGATGCCGGATGGTTCAAGGTTGAACCTAGTTTTCGGTGAGGATGTATCAACTCGTGGAAGCAACTTTACTATCCGTAAGTTTGCGGTGAACCCCATTAGCATCAACCAAATAATCAAATGGGGTACCATGAGCAGCCTTGCTGCAGCATATATCTGGATTCTTCTCGAAAACAAGATGAGCATCTGGATATGTGGAGAGACTGCATCCGGTAAAACCACTAGCCTCTCAGCTTTGATGTGTTTCATGCCACGAGACTATAAGATCGTCAGCATCGAAGAGGTTCCAGAGGTACACGTACCCCACAAGAACTGGATCAGAGAAGTCGTCAGAGACACAGCAAACAGTGGAAGCGAGGAAGGCGTCACAATGTTCGCATTGCTTAAGGCAGCTCTTCGTCAGCGTCCTACCTACATCATCGTCGGTGAGGTTAGAGGTGCTGAAGGTAACATCGCCTTCCAGGCTATGCAGACTGGACACCCACGTATCGCCACTTTCCACGCTGCTACTGTTGGTAAGCTTGTTCAGAGGCTTACAAACTTCCCGATTAACGTGCCTAAGACTCACATTGATAACCTTAACGCTGCTTTCTTCCAGAGCGCTGTCCACGACCCCGAGACAGGCAGGTATAAGCGGCGTGTATTGACCATCAACGAGATTCTTGGCTATGAACCAGCGGACCAAGCATACAACTTCATAGAAGTATTCAGCTTTGAACCGTCCACAGACGAGATCGTCTTCAGAGGACTCGGTACTAGCTTTTTATTAGATCAGAAGATCGCGGTAATGAAGGGTTATACTGGTGCTGATGTGCGGAAGATATATGATGAGCTGTACATGCGTGCCGAGATTTTGGAGTATATGGTTGCCCTGGACATTCTAGAGTATGATGATGTTCTTGAAAACCTCCTATGGGTTCAGGGTGTTGGATATGAGCAGGCGCATAAGAAGTTCAAGAACGATGCGATGATGAAGCTAGGTTTCGAGATCGAGAAAGAGATAGCTATCAAGCTAGGGAAGAAGGTGGACTAGTTGGAGCAGTTGAAGAAGAAGATTAAGAAGCCGAAGTTCTTGGAGAGCATGAGCAGCGGTGACAAGATTGAGTTCGAGTTTCCGTTCTTTATGCTATATCTCAAATCTATCACTTCTGGTACAATCTCCCGAATCTTAATGCTTCAGGTCACGACTGAGAAGGAGATATTCAAGTTTATCGAGCCATATCTTACAAGAATCCTCGTACTTATGACTCAGTGGAGGTATCCACAGGCGAAAGCAGCAGAGATCATGAGTGGAGAAGCTCCTACCAAGGAGTTGAGTGATTTCCTCTTCAAGTTTAGCCAGAGTATAGCTTCTGGTGAACCTGTCAACCAGTTTGTTGACAAGTATTATGACTGTCTCTTATACACATCTCCGAGCCCACGAGACCTCTCTACATCTCGTATGCCGTCTTCTGCTTGA
>CALGBN010000544.1 GCA_937877765.1 Candidatus Bathyarchaeota archaeon
GTGAGTTGATCGCGCATCATGGGTTGACGGCTGAGCATATCGCTGAGGCTGCCCGTGTTTTGATCAAGAAGACGCGTAAGTGAGTCTGGGAACTATTTTTTAGGGACACCGTCCCCTCTCTTTTGAACCAATTGAATAAAACACGTAGCCTCATCATGGCGTTACTGGTTTTGAATTTATTATTCCCCCTAGTTGTCGCTAAGGCGCCTACTGTATACGAGTATACGCTGGAGTACCGGTTTGAAAACAGGGGGACAACAGATTTTACGTTAACCGAGGCTGACGTAGCAATCCCCCTGTTTATCAACACAACTGGAACCGCAATGAGGCTTGTTGAGATTAGTCACGATTACAGAACCGAGGTGATGGACGATGATGGGAATAAGGGGATCATCGTAGATATTGATCTCACGCTCTCCCCCGGTGAGGAGGAGTCGTTTACAGCGACCTATGAGATTATGTCCTCGGAGCTTGAGGTTCCAGAGTTTACTCTATCAGTCGCGGAGGGGTTTGATGAGATTCAGTCAGAGCTTGTTGATGAGTATTGTTTCTCTACTGAGACTTTTCCAAGTGATGACCCTATGTTTTATGATATTGCATCTGGGCTCGTTGATGAGGAAGACACTGTTCTAGAATCAGTGTCAAATCTTGTCGAATACATAGTGGATGAGACCACCTACTGCAATTATGAGACACCTCAGTACCCCAATAATACTCTCGCTAATCATCTAGGGGACTGTGATGACCAATCGATACTTCTGATTACCATGTGCAGGAGCTTGGATATTCCCGCTTATCTTCAGGTAGGAATCTATGTTCATAACGCGATAAACGATCAAGACAGTAGCTGGGATGATCACCTGACCAACAACGCTGATGGTGTGGCTTGGCACGGATGGGCTATGGTCTATATTCCGCCTTGGGGCTGGGTGCCCGTTGATCTAACTATGACGAACGCTGACTCTGGGTTAGAGTTGATCCAGAGTGCTCCCGAGTATAACAGTAACATTATCCCGGTTTTGAACGTGTCAAAGCAGCCCTATATTGGTGGAACTCTTGAGGCTCGGGACCGGTTCATCAACAGCTCGGTGTATGTTACTATTAGTGATACAGCTAAGGTAAATTATAGTGCTGATAACCCACTGCAGAACTATCTATTACTTGGGATAGGGGCAGCGCTGTTAGTGGCTATAGGTTTGATGTTCAAGTACGGGAACCAGAACAAGGCTTATTGATACGATTTTATTGTACCAAGTCGCTCAGGAACACTCTCAGGTATACATTTCCGTAGCCTTTGAAGCGCCCGTCTTTGTTCACCCGTCTTCAACCCAGACGCGCTGACACCGTTTTTTAGTACTTCAACAGCCTCATCCATACTCCTACGATCAACGGGAAAAGGAACCCCATCCTTCCCACCAAACGCGAAGTTAAACTTCACAGGGTCCTTCCAGCTTGCATGGTCTCCGTAGATGAGTTCAGCTACGAGGGCTAGTCCCCTGACTGTGCCGGGTCTGTCTCTTATACACATCTCCGAGCCCACGAGACCTCTCTACATCTCGTATGCCGTCTTCTGCTTGAAAA
>CALGBN010000545.1 GCA_937877765.1 Candidatus Bathyarchaeota archaeon
AGATGTAGAGAGGTCTCGTGGGCTCGGAGATGTGTATAAGAGACAGAAAATAGGGTGTAGTGTGTTGAAGTCAGCGATAATAGGACTAGACGGAGTACCAGTAAAACTACTCCAAACCCTAGCCGACAACGATACCATGCCCCACATGAAACAACTCATCAAACAAGGCACCCTCACAGCGATGAGAAGCAGCCTACCACCCAACAGCGCTGCAAGCTGGAACAGCATGATCACAGGCACAAACCCCGGAACCCACGGAGTATACGGTTTCACAGATTTCATACCAAGAACATATACCCAGAGCTTCCACAACAGCCACAAACTCAAGACACAGCCATTCTGGCGCAAAACCACAAAACGAACACTGATAATCAACCTACCGGCAGCCTACCCGGCTCAGCCGATGAACGGCACAATGATCACAGGCTTCGTCTCACCCAGTATGGAGAAATCAGTCTACCCAAACACACACCTACCATGGCTACAGGAACATGATTACAAGATAGACGTAGATGCCTCACTGTTCAAGGAATCTGTACCGTTATTCTTGTCTCATTTGAACAAGGCGCTTGACAAGCGTCTCGAAACACTAGACTATCTGCTTGAAAATCAAAGATATGATACACTATTCTTCGTGGTAACAGGCACAGACCGAATTGAGCATTATCTCTGGGACGCATACACCGAAAAAACACACCAATACCACCAAGATTTTCTCGACTTTTATACACGAATAGACCAAGCCATACAGCACATCACCGACAAACTCCCCGAAGACGCGCCGTTGATGATGCTCAGCGATCACGGCATGGGTCCAATACATAAAGCAGTCAACCTGAACACACTGCTAAGACAAGAAGGCTACCTAAGCAACGAAACCAATCTACGGAAGAACTACAACAACATCAAACCAGAGACCCGCGCCTTTGCTGCTGAACAAACCAAGATATACCTAAACACCAAGGAAAGGTTCCCCAAAGGCACAGTAAAACAGGATCAGATAGAGGCGTTGCAAGACGAGCTAACAGGTTTGCTTACTGAGCTAACATATAACGGGGAAAAAGTGGTGAAAACTGTCTACAGGAAACAGGATATATTCACCGGACCTGAAACATGCACAGCCCCAGAGCTAATCGCGATACCATGCAAGGGTTTCACGTTCAAGACAGGATTATTCAAAGAAACCCTGTACGAGGACGACTTCCTTTCGGGAACACACACCGAGGAAGACGCCTTCCTATACATCCGAGGCGAAGCGGAGATGGATTACCCCAGTATCTCGGATGCACTAAGATTATTCAAAGAATTTGGAGGATACAAATTTGCATAACAAAGACAAGACCTGCTGGAACTGCCCAGCTGCACTACTAAAAGGAAACGTAGAGTTCCGTGCATGCGGACAATCAGTCTCAGATATCAGAAACAAGATCAACGAGGAAGGACTCCTCATCGAATGCGCGAGACGCCCAGAGCTAGGCATGTTTGAGCCAAGCATCACATACGACCAATGCTCAGAGTGGAGAGAAACCGAGTACGGATATCTACTCAAAGACATGCGGATAATGATACTAGGCATAGACGGATACCTCGGATGGGCCCTCGCCCTAAAACTAGCCAAACTAGGATGCAAAGTCAGCGGACTAGACAACTATCTCAGAAGACGAGCAGTCGCTGAGAAAGGCAGTAAGAGCGTCGTACCTATAGCTGATATGGAGACAAGACTCAAGACCGCGAAAGAGGTACACGGAGTAGACATCAACTTCAGGGAACTCGACCTACTAGACAGGGATGAACTCGACAAATTCCTCGAAGAAACTAACCCAGAAGCAGTAATACATTATGGCGAGATACCAAGTGCACCCTACAGTATGGTTGACGCTGAACACGCCATCAAAACACAGCACAACAACACCCTAGGAACCCTCGGCGTACTATTCCTAATCAAAGAACACTGCCCAGAAGCCAGCCTAATCAAGCTAGGAACCATGGGCGAATACGGCACACCCCTCACAGGACGCCCCATCTTCGAGGGCTTGTTCCCCGCGGATGCCGTGATCAGTTGGCAAGGACAGGAATGGAGCATGGGCGGAGAGCTTACACCACGTGACCCAGCGAGCTTCTACCACGTAAGCAAGGTACAGGACACATTCAACGTCTATGAGGCATGCAAGTACTGGTGGCTCCGAAGCTATGATATCATGCAGGGCGTCATCTTCGGCGTACACACTGCTGAGGTATCAGCCCACGAAGACCTCCGCACAAGACTGGACGTTGATGAATGGTTCGGTACAGTAATCAACAGATTCGTATCCCAAGCCGTACTAGGAATCCCCCTCACAATATACGGCTCAGGAGAACAGATCAGAGGCTACTTGGCGCTTGAGGACGCCATGGAGTGCATGACAAGACTAATCGCATCACCACCTGAACCCGGACAATACGACGTAGTCAACCAGCTAAGCCAACTCTACAAGGTAAAAGAACTAGCAGAGATAGTAGCCAAGATAGGAAGCCAGAACCATGGACTAACCGTCCAGATACAGCGCGTGGAAAACCCGAGAGTCGAAGCAGATGAACACCCATTCCTAGTAGTCTCCAAGAAACTACGCGAGGATCACGGCTATGATCCAACGACTCCGTTGGAGGTCGAGATAGACAGGATGTTCAGCTTGTTAATGAAGCCAGAGATCAGGGAAAGACTGGAATCAATACGTGAAGCAGTATTCCCACAGACATGGTGGAACGGCAACCACAAGACATCCATGACCCTCGAAGTATACGAGCCCGGAACCCGGGAAATAGAAGGCTACAAGCCCACCTTGATCACCAAAACTGAAGGCTACAAGACAGAGGCTCAGGATTATCAACCCGGAGATGAGACCTAATGGAGGTATCTGTCCGCGACTTCAACGCTACTGTGCTAAGCAGCGAGAAGCCAGTCTTATTGGAGTTCTGGGCTTCATGGTGTCCTCCATGTCACACCATCAAGAAGATGTTGAAGATCATTGAGGCACAGGAAAAAGAGTATCTTATTGCTACAGTGAACGCTGACCGTAACATGGCTATAGCCCAGAGATACAATGTGAAGGGTTTGCCGTGTTTTATGGTTGTAAAACAGGGTGAGGTTCTTCACAGGGAAGTAGGGGCAAAATCCTTGAAACAGATCAGGGACTGTCTCTTATACACATCTGACGCTGCCGACGAATTAGACGGTGTAGATCTCGGTGGTCGCCGTATCATT
>CALGBN010000546.1 GCA_937877765.1 Candidatus Bathyarchaeota archaeon
GTCCATTATAACTAAATCATACCTGTTTCGTAGTTCCTTCAACGCCGCCCTTCCATCATCAACATGAAGCACTTCGATAGGTGTTTTGACCTCCTCAAGACTTTCTATTATGAACTCAGTAACGGTGACATTTTCTACTATCATTAGCACTTTTTTGGCTTCAGGTTCTTTCTTCTCTTCAATAACCGGTTCCGATTTTTCTTCAACTAATTCAGGTTCTTCTAAGTGTGTTTCTGATACTTCTTGAGGTTCTTCAGACTCCTCAATTTGTGTTTCTTCAACTGGTTCTGGAACAGGTTTTGATTTTGATTTATTTTTTGATTTCTTTTTACGTTTCTTCTTTGGTTTAAGTAATTTTGAGACTCGACTAATGGATTTCTGTAATATCTCATTTTCCTGTTTCTTTTTCTTTGGTTTGGGTTTCTTTTTTGGTTTTTTCTCTATCTTTGGCTCGGGTTTGGGCTCAATCTTTGGTTCTTTTTGCTCTTGATCTTGGTCGGCTATGATTTCTGGCTCTGTTTCTTTGGTGATTGGTGCTGGTTCGGGTTCTTTTTCTGGCTCAGGCTCTTTTTTATTTTTTTCAGTTTTGATCATTACTGGGTTTTCAAATGGAGGTGGTCTTGGTTTACTTTTCTTTGATTTGGGTAATAATATTTGGTCTTCTGGAACAAGTGAATATGAAACTGAGTTTAAATAATGGGTCTGAGAGGAATTGAATTTTGTATTACATTTCAAACAGATCATTTTTAGATTATTTTTTGAAACAGATGTGCCACAGTCCTGACACTCAAAGTTAGTGTCACTGACGCTGTAAAACCCAGGTGTGCCTTCTGGGGCGTCTTCATCAAGTAATTCATTACATCGTGGGCATCTTAGTAACAAACCTTCAACGAATTCTTCTTTTTGACCCCAATATTCACATTCAGCGTGATACAGATCTACTCTTTTACCTATCTTTACTGAGCCACATCTGGGGCACAATAATAGAGTCATAATTGCGTGCCCACCGCATTTTGGGCATAGTAAAACTACACCTTTATCGTTTTTCTTGATTCTGCCTTTGGTTACAAGACTTTCTAGTAGTTGAATTATCTCTTTTTCGCTGTAATAATTAAGGAATTGTTCTATTTTAACGAGTTGTACCTCGTTTTTCATGTACTTGATATTGATAACACTTGGCTCCAGTTTCCCCATTAACTCAATGAAAAATGATTCTTCTACAGTTAGATCTAGCTTTGTCTCTGTTTCATGGCTTTCGCTGGTCTGTAACTGGTCTTGTATCATGTCAAACCTGTGTTACTCGATACTCAAAATATCGGACTAGACGTATTAACAGAAACGGATGTATAACATGTATTACTATTCTTATGCCAAAAAAAATCAGATATAAAATAATTGGTGCCGCCGGAGTGATTTGAACACTCGGCACCCCGGTCTTCAGCCGGGCGCTCTCCCAGGCTGAGCTACGGCGGCAGGTACTTCAAGTAAACCCCGTTAATAGCATAAAAGCCTTACTCGGTAGCAAACTTGTTAGCTACAATCTAGAGATGTAAAAATCTCTTGTATCTATTTCTTGTGGAATAGTCCTTGAACAGTGAAATAAACTCCCTCGATCAACAGTATTGGTATATAGGCGAGAATATACAGGGTTTGATACATATTATCCTTGAATGTTGACGGAGTAAGTTCATAGAGCAACTCCAATGGTACTTTTGTAGCACCAGATATCCTAGTCTTGTAATCCAATTTAACGTTTAAAATAAGCCTCTTCAAAAACCCACGGTTTTCTCTGAATATACGCGCATGTTCTCTTTCATGTTTTAAGATAGAATCATGTATAACATTGTATTTCTTGAGTCCCTCGTGAAGTATGATGATATCGGATTTGTAGTTGTATTCGCCGAGGGCACGTGGGCAGGGATGATAATGTATCTTTGGCAACGTTGATCACGTTAGTTATTGTTTATCTACACAGTTTTATCACGGTTACGCTGAATGAAAACGATAAATTCTCGTCAAGGGATTATCAACCTATGTTCAAAGAGGCATACAAGAAACTGGAGAAAGAGGTCTCCGGTCCAATAGCATTAGGGCATGTCGCGGAAATAGCGAAACACCACAGGATTCAAGCAAGTCCCGGTATTCGTGACGCATGCAATTATGCTATTCAAGAGTTCAAGAAATATGGAATAGATGCAAAACTGCATAGTTATCCTGCGAATGGCGAGGATTATGACTGGACAAGTCTACGGTTTAAAGAGTGGAGCTGCAAGGATGCATGGCTTAAACTGGTGGAGCCAGATGAGAAATACATTGCTCGTTTCGGTGAGGAAAAGATACATGTTATCCAGAGAAGCATTTCAACAAATGGAGTAATAGAAGCCGAGGTTGTAGCCCCGGTGAATAAGGGTGAGGAACCAGAGGACTATGAGGCAATTGATGTAACGGGTAAACTTGTTCTCATGAATGGGGATGTACATAGGGTTCACGAGTTAGCTGTAGTTGAGCGTGGTGCACTTGGTTTGATCTTTGATGGTATGTTTGTCCGTCCGCCTAATCTTTTGGAGGGTGAGCTTGATGACGCTCTCAAGTATACTAGTTATTGGTGGAACCCCGGTGAACAGCTTGGCTATGGATGGGTCTTAACGCCTAGGACAGGTAGGGAGCTTCGTAAGCTGCTTGGTGAAGGAAAGACGGTAAAGGTGAAGGGTATGATAGATGCTAAGCTTTATGATGGGTATCTGGATAACGCGGTGGCTACGATTCCTGGTGAGACAGATGAAGAAGTTGTTCTCATTGGGCATATTTGTCATCCACAGCCCAGTGCTAATGATAACGCAAGCGGCTCAGGGGCTGTAATGGAAGCTGCGAGGGCGCTTAACAAACTCATCAAAGAAGGTTCGCTTGCTAAGCCAAAAAGGACTATTAGGTTTACTCTTGTTCCTGAGATGAGCGGAACCTATAGTTATCTTGTTGAACGTGAGGATGATATTCCCCGTATGGTGGCTGCGTTGAATCTTGATATGGTTGGTGAAGATCAGGATCAGACTGGTAGCGTTTTGACGGTACATAAGACACCGGATAGTCTTCCTAGTTATGTGAACGCTGTAATGGAGGCGATATTTGAGGAATCTCAGAAGGAGATCGCTGCTTTTGGCTCTGAACCGAAAACAGCATCTTTCAGACATGCTGTGGAGGAGTTTAGCTCTGGTAGTGATCACTACATCTATAGTGATCCGACTGTTGGCATTGGTTGTCCCATGATGATTCAGTGGCCGGATAAGTTCTATCACACTAGTGCAGATACGATCGATAAGGTGAGTCCAGATAGTTTGGCGAAGGTTGCGACTATTGCAGCTACTTATGTTTACTTCTTGGCGAATGCTGGTGATTTGGAGGCTCCTTGGATAGCTAGTCAGGTGATTAGTAGGGAGAAACAGGGTATCATCAAGCTGGTTCAGGAGACTCTCGATAAGTGTGCAACTCCAAAGATGGATCCGCATGAAGTGGATAAGCACAGGGATTGGCTTAGGGATAAACTGGAATATGATGTTGAGGTAGCTGCTGAGGCTATGAGGAGCATTAAACGAATTGCGCCTAACAGTGATGATGTTATTGGTCCTTTCATCAGTGAGTTGATGACTTATGCGGATGAGGAGTATGATCATGCTGTTAAGATGTTGGAGGCTTTGGCCGAGAAACAGGGTATCACGGAATTGCCTGATTATGAGCCTAAAGAGGTGGAAGAGCCTGATGGAGCTGATAGGGTTCCTGAGAAGCTTTATCGTGGTCCTGTGGCTAGTAGGCCTTGGCTGTTTAAGCTTGGTAGGGAGGATCGGGACGCTGTTCGTGCTTTGAATAAGAAGCATGGGGTTAGTTATGGGGGTCCTATGACTTTGGCGTTGTATTGGGCTGATGGTTCTCGGAGTATCGGTGAGATTAGTAGGCTTGTGGAGCTGGAGTCGGGTTCTACGAATCTTGCTTATATGGTTGAGTACTTTGGGTTTATGGAGAAGATGGGTTTAGTCAAGTTTGTTGACCGATAAACTTTAAACCTTCTTCCCTCTCCCTTATTGAACACTGGATGGGCCGGTGGTCTAGTGGTATGACATCGCCTTGACGTGGCGAGGGTCGCAGGTTCAATCCCTGCCCGGCCCACCATCCTTTGTTTTGGTGTCTACTGGTGGGTACTTTGGGAAAAAAAATTTCTTAGGCTGTTTTGGTGTGTTTTAGTTGAAAATGGGTTTATGTTGCTGGGGTTGGTTGTTTTTTGATGGGCTGGATCTCGATTTTTTGTAGGTTTGGCTTTACGGGGATCTTGGTTATCCTGTTTTTGTTGTAGGTTTTCCATTCATTATAGGACATACCCTGCATTTTATGTTCTATATTTTCTTCTTCACTCAACAGTAGCAGTTGATATAGTCTGCTTCCAAGTCCCCGTCGAGTAGCCATCATGGGGTTACAAAAGAATTGATGTAATTCAATTCGTGATAACCTTTTGTGTATTACTTTTACACATGTTCATAAAAGGGTGATTTGAGGTTAGGATAATTAGAAAAATATGTAAATCAATTATCTCGTTTCATATCTAATAAAAAAGGTTGGGAGTTAGGATAACTCCGTAATAGCCCTCAGCAGATCACTATTTCTAAGAATTCCAGCTATATCCCCATCATTGTTGAGCACTAGAACTTGTTCTAGTGAGTTTCGTGCAAGTAATTGTATTGCTTCTTCGACTGTGTTAGATTCACCTATGCTTATTGCTAGGTTGTTTCCATCAAAGCCACATGATTCCATGAAGTTTATGGTCTTTGGATTGTTCATGAGTTCCGAGAGAAACATTCCTCTAAACTCGGTTGGAATATCATCCATGAATATTTTGTCAACAACATTTGTAAGAACCTCATGGATTATAGATTCTGCAGAAACCATTCCACACAGCTTACCTGCTTCCATCACGATGGCATATTCATGCCCTGTTTCCACCATTCGTTTCGCTACAGTATCAAGGGTGTCTGAGGGAGAAACTGAAAGGTAGCCTTTTGTCATATATGTGCTGACCGCCGATTTCATTTTCGTCTCATCTCCTACCTTTTGGTGATCAAGATGTACTTGTACACCATTTCTAAATATTGAAAATAGGAATATAACACTATCCTAAAAATTATCATTCTGGATATTAAGTAGATCAGTATGTTTACAATTTGTATATAATTTATTTTAGCTAATTTCGTTTTGGCGTAGAAAAAACAAGAAGTGAAACTTTTTCTAGTAAGACCATATAGTATCTAAGAATCAAAATGTCGGAACAAGTCTTGGATGAAATTGATAAAAAATTACTACAGATACTACAAGATAACTGCAAACATAATTTTACTCAGATAGGTAACGAGCTAGATATTGCTGAATCTACCGTAAGATACCGGATTGAAAGACTTGAAAAAAGAGGAATAATCACCAATTACATTGCCTTAATTAATCCAAGGATGGTCGGATTGACCATCACTGCGATAATGATGATAAAGATAAACCCTCAAAAGATACGAGATATTTCATCAAGACTAGCAAAATTCAAAGAACTGAGACATCTCTTTAGAACAACAGGCCAATATGATATGATCTCAGTCGTTAATGCCCGAGATATATCGCATCTCAATAAACTAATGTCAGAGATTAAACAAATCGATGGAATCAATGAGCTTATCGTCGAGGTAGCTACTGAGTTGGTAAAAGTAGACCCAAAATTCTCGATTGAATAAGTCTTTTTGCGATACCTACAAAAAAATAGAGTCGTTATTGTTTTTTCGTCATAGTTTATATCCAATAATCACTGTGTTAGGATAATATTTGGATGGAGATAATGCTGGAGAAAAAAGATACAGGCACAGTCAAAAAATACATCTATCTAATAGTGGGTAGCCTTGCTTTAGTAGCGGGTATTATTGGTGTTTTCTTACCTATTTTACCGACCACCCCTTTTGTATTATTGTCGGCTTGGTGTTTTTTCAGAAGCTCGGATAAACTCTATAAATGGGTCATTAATAATGAGACGTTTGGACCTACAATAATGAATTATCAGCAGGGAAAAGGGATTACTCAAAAGACACGTATTCGGGCAATAGTCATGATGTGGGCTACAATCAGCGTTTCTGCATATTTCTTCGTTTCTAATCTATATGTGATAGGGATAATGTATCTTGTAGCCATCAGCGTCTCTGTATACCTATACAGGCTACCTACAGCCACAGAATAAATTCTATTAACTATATGCTATAAGGAAGATAAGAGATGAAGATACCTGATAGAAAAGTAATCTTTGGATTAGGTTTGGCTTTTTTATTGTGGTGTTTTGTTTTTCTCAGTAATTTTCTTGTCAGTTTCTGGTATCGAGTTACCGCAAGCTCTCTGATTCTCACAGTTTATGCTTACTCAAATGTGGGAGCACCAAAGACAATAACCACAAAAGAGATTGTTGTGGGAGTTGTTTCGGGGTTATTGCTTTATGGACTCTTTCTATTCGGGTTTACTGTGTTCAAACCGTTCTTAGAGGCGGATGCAAACAATGTCTATGTCTTTAGAAGCGAACTTCCTATGATCATACCAGCTATTTTGCTGTTAATCACTGGTTTTTGTGAAGAGTATTTTTGGCGAAGTTATATACAGAGTAACTTCACTAATCTTTTCGGTAAAACGGGCATCCTGTACACTTCTATCTTGTATGCTTTGATCCATATATCTACCTTTAACCTTGGTTTGGTTGCTGCTGCATTTATTGCTGGATTAGTATGGGGAGTATTATATGATCAACTTGATTCATTTTGGATTGTAGTCTTCTCGCATATTGTTTGGACCGAGTTGATCTTTGTTTTTCTTCCATTGCTATGACGAAACATATATTCTAGGATAAGATGTATTCAGTCATGTCATTTGGTACTTGGTTCATAGCAACGAGACCTTGGTCACTGGTAATGACCTTTGTATCAACGTGTCTCGCTGGGACTATGGCGTATGCTTATGGGAGTTTCAATATTTTTCTATTTGCGCTTACAATGATCGGTTTATTGATTGCTCACTCAGCGGCTAATATGGCGAATGACTGGTACGATGTTAAACACGGTGTCGATGAAGAAGCCCCAACAAAAGAGTATAGACCTCATCCTTTGTTATTCGGCGAGTTAGAAAAAAGTAGTTATAAATTGGTAGTAATTGGGCTATACGCTGTTGGATTAATAATCAGTTTATATCTGACATGGCTTCAGGGAATCCCAGTCCTAATTTTCAGTATATTAGGAGTATTATTTGGTGTATTTTATACAGCTGATCCAGTAAAACTCAAGCATCACTCAGTTGGTGAGATCAGCGTATTCTTGGCATTTGGTCCATTGATGGTTGGAGGAGCTTTCTATGCAATAACCGGAGTTTTCTCATGGAACCCACTTCTTGCATCTATTCCTATTGGCTTACTCGTTTCTCTTGTTCTGCTGGCGAATAATATCAGGGATAAGGAGTATGATGAAAGTTTTGGCATATCAACAATAGCTACAGGTGTTGAGGAATCAAAGGGTATTTTATATTACAAATCGTTGTTGGCATCAGCGTATATTGCAACCATTGTGCTTATCGTGTTTAGAGTTCTTTCACCATTTGCGTTTATGAGTTTCCTCTCGGTTTTCGAGGCTTTATCAATCGTTAGAGGATTTGGTTCAAAAATACCTTTGACAGCAGATCAACAAACAGCTCAGTTAGCGCTTCACTTTGGAATCTTCCTCACTATAGGTGAAATGGTGAGTCTGCTTCCCTTCTTCTAATATGAAAAATTATGCTATAGATTTTGATTTAAAATAAGTAATAAAAAAGAGAAAAATTAGTCAAGCTCTACGGGTGGTAGAACTTTGATTAAAACCGCGTAGATTATTACACCCAAGCCGAATATCCCGGCTATTATTGACCATTCAACCCATGTTGGAGCATAGCTACCCCAAATGAATGGTAGGTTCGGGAAAGTTAGAGCTGGGACTACGGTTAGTATACAGTTCACCCATAACCCTAGCACCGCAAAGATTGACGCTAGGAAGACCATCTCTTTTTCAATGTCTGGCATGAACAGTAGCACTAGTGGCAGTATGAAGCCTACCCAGATCATTTCCCAGAATAGTAGTGAGTAAGCTCCTCCACCCAATAGCAAGTCAGATACAGCAACGAAAGCTGGTTTTCCTACATACTGGAAAGTGAAATGCTGATTGAAGATGAAGTACAGAATCAACACTATGCCTACTTGCATGTACTTGGCAAGGGTAGCAAAGACTTCATCGGAAATCATGTCTTCCCATTTATACACCTTAGCCAGTATTACCGCGACTATCACTATTGATGCGATTCCTGTTACCAACGCGGTTAACAGGAAATATGGTCCTATGTAGGGTACATTCATTGCGGGTCTTGCTCCAAGCAGGCTGAAGATGAAGGCTACGACCATTCCTGAGTCTAGGATCGGGAAAGGCACCATTATCATGGCGACATAACGTAGCATCTTTTCATATGCATGTTCGTCTTTTGGTGTCAACGCGTTTTGGATAGGTACTAAAATTTTGTAAATTATCCCTCTGGTAGAGAAGCGGTCAGAAATTGCACTAACATCATGTTTTGTAGATATCACCAGATAAAATAGCGTGAAAGCAAAATACAATGATAGTATTATCAGGTCCCAAGCTAGAGGCGAACCTAATCTCAGATTGATGAACAAGACTAGAATCCTGTCTGGTCTTCCGATATCTGCTACGACAGATAATACAGCCATGGCTAATCCTGAGACCGTCATAATTTCCGCGATTCTAGCTATAGGTTTGAGTTTCTCATAGTTTAGGGAGCGAATTAGTGTGGAGATGATTATACCAGCGTGTGCGACGCCTATCATGAACATAAAAGTCGCGATATACAGTCCCCACATAACGGTATCATTGAGACCGGTGGTTTGCATACCTACAGTGAACTGTGTATACCACGCATATCCGCCCCAAACCATTAGTAGAGCAAAGATACCGACAACGGAGTAGAAGCCCTGTCCAGTGTTCTCCATCATTGCAATGATTCTATCGGCTTTTTCTCCCATTTTTAGTCCTCCTCCAGCCACTTGTTGCCACTATTAATATAGAACAACTTGGGGTGGGTGCCCATTTCTTCCAGTGTGGTTGCACTGATGTATTTGTCTAGTATCTTGGATACAGTACTATCGGGATCATTTAAGTCTCCAAAATGTCTCGCCCCGACTGGACAAGCCTCTACACAAGCAGGTAGTCTGCCTTCTCTTACCCTGTGTACACAGAAGGTGCATTTTTCGACCACTCCATTTGGTCGCACTGGGACTAGCGGGTTAATGTCTGCATCATCGAGTTCTGGCTTACCCCAGTTGAAGCTTCTCGCATTATATGGACAAGCAGCCATACACTGTCTACAGCCTATACACTTGTCATAATCCATCTCAACGATACCATCTTCACCGATAAAGGTAGCACCAGTTGGACAAAGTTTGACACATGGGGGGTCTTCACAGTGAACGCATTGTACTGGCATATACCATTTACCCGGGTTAGGGCTGTCGGTATAGTCTGTTTTTGAGTTGCTCGGGGGTACACTGAAAACGCGTGTTATTGGTTCGGATTGATCCATCTCAAAGGTCTCGATCCACTGCATTGGTTGAGGATCATTTGGGATGTTGTTTTCTGCTTTGCATGCATAGATGCATTGCCTGCAACCTATACAAGCGCCGACATCAATGACCATACCATATCTCTTACCTGATGCGGTCTCAGACCCTTGTTCTACTTTGAGTATCTTCTCAACAGAACCCAAAGGTGTCATGCTTTTTACTAATATGTAGGCACTACCAGCGCCCATTACTTTGATAAAATCTCTTCGATTCAGGCTTTCAGTCATTTTTATGCACTCCTAAAGTAAAACATGTAAACTACTGCACACAAGGCGCCAATTATTACTGCGAAGAAGATCGGTGGAGGTATTATGGGTCCAGGCACTTCAGTTTCACTTGTGATAGATTGAACAGGAGGAAGCGTATCATCAATAATTACGTATGGTTCATGCGGATTGTGACAATCGATGCATATCTTTTCCTCATGATTGCTTACGTGAATTCCTTCTTCCCACTCCGAGTACTCATCTTCGTGACAATCGGAACAGAGAAGAGAAGTATCTGTGATTTCTGATTCAAGATCGTGACATCCTGTGCAGCTATCATGAGCTTTGATTGTTATTTCGTGACAAGATGTACAATCTGTACCTTCAGGTATAGTTGGGTGGAATGAGGAGGGGGTTTCTCCTCCATCCTCTCCATCATCTTCACCGTCTCCTGTTTCTACAGGAGTAGCTATTGTGTGACAGGTTGTACAATCCATTCCAAATCCGTGACCTTCTTCGACGGGCATCACACCATCAGCACCATGGCAATCTAGACAAAGTTCACCTGGTTCTTTCAACAGATCATAAGTATCGGAGTCGTGACAACTGCTGCATGCTATGCCTTCGTGTGTATGATCTACTTGATCATAATCCGCGGGATCAATTGAATATATGATCGAGAAACCAATGGAACAAACAGTAACAATGAGTAGAAGCATTGTCAAATCTATTTTGTAAAATCGTTTTGATCTCTCACTATCACTATGAAAACTTTTTTTCATTTTTTTATTCTTCTTGTATATGTTTGCCATGTTTAATCACATTTTGAGCAATATTCTAGTTGTGTATTATTTAACCATTTAAGAATTATTTGAGGATTTGGATTACCCTTAGATTTGCCTAGACTTGATTACATTAAGCAGATGAGGCCACAAGTAGGTAATAATAGTTAATTTTATTTATTCCACTGTGTCTTTAAAACTTGCTCAATAAGTTTCATCTTAGCATCCATTTTACAGTAGATGAACTTTGATATAGTATCCTTAGTAAGCCAATCAAGCTTCGTTACAACTTCTATCATAGCCTTGCTTCTGAAAACCACATCACTCATCCTCCTAAGCCTCAGACTGGTATAGAGGACATCACCCATTTGCGATTTCCAACCATCATCAAAATTAGATAAAGGAGAACCCTCATTAATGTGAGCTGCAGCGGCTTGACCAGCGATCTTACCTATGATCATACCCGGAGGTATGCCGCCTCCTACGGTTGGTATGGTGTGTCCACCTGCATCTCCAACCACTATCACGTTATCTGTGGTGGTCTTTTCGATTGGTCCTCCAACGGGTATGTTTCCGGCTTTTACTGCTGTGGGTACCGCGTTTTTGAGTTTCTTTGATGTGATGGGGTGTTTCTTTACGAGGTTTCTTTGATAGTCTCTGATGGTCATGCCTTTCTCCATAAAGGGGGCTCTAACTCCCGTACCAACGTTAGCAATATCCTTCCCCTTGGGTATGATCCAAGCATAAGTACCTGGTGCAATGTCTTCACCCAGATACATGTCCACGTATTCTGGATCATGGTCAACATTGACCATCTCAAACTGATAACCTACACCATAATCAATAGGATCAGTGGAAATCGGTAACCCGGCCTCACGAGCAATCAAAGAATAAGCACCATCAGCACCAATGACAACATCCGACTTCAGATCATAGACCTCTCCGCCAGTCCTAACTCTAACACCATCCTCAAGCAATTTAATAGCCTGAGTGAAAGGCAGAATCTCTGCGCCCGCGCGTCCAGCCTCATTAGCTAGATGCTTGTCAAATAGCTTGCGTTCTACTACTACACCTTTGAAATCAACTGGAAACTCTACATTGTTTGGAAAAACGAAGTTAACATACTTTGTATGATTTACGATACAGTGGCTTGGTGGGTCAAACATTGTCTCCAAGTCAGGTACATTTGGTGCAAGACGCTTCATCTCTTCTAGAGAGGGGAGAAACTCGCCACATTTGTCAGGTACACCAATTTCTAGTTCTCTTTCAACGAGAAGTACGTTAGCTCCGTTTTCTGCTGCTGCTTTTGCTGCGCTGGAGCCTGCTGGTCCTGCGCCTACTATTATTACGTCATATTTTTTGTTGTTTTCAGGATAATTCACTGTTGTTTTCTCCGAGTTATTGCGCTTGTATAAAATCTATTGACATATTCTCTATGTTGTTTGAGAAATCATGGTTGTACTGGTCCAACAGTTCGTGAAGGGATTCCTTTGCGTCACAATCAGGATATTGATGTAATAAATTACCTGCGAGCGCAGCGTATTCCTCCATTTTGACTATGGAGTTTTGTAATGCACCTGTTGTTTCGTAGATACGTTTGATACAATCTACATCAAGGTCTTTTGATTCGCCCTGATATAAAGAGAGCAACGTGTTCTTGTCTTGATTTGCTAATTTCTTTGACTCTAAAGCATATAACAATAATAATGAAGGATCACCATTCAGAAGATCGTTATTGGCTGAGCTATCACTATGCGTATTGAAGGCATCGATAATATCATCCCTTATCTGGTAAGCATTCCCGAAGTATTTTCCAAACTGAGCTAGGTTTTTCACATCATCTTGATTGTTTGAACCTGCTATTCCACCAAGTGCCCCTGCTGCCTCGAAGAGACTTCCACTTTTCAAGTAATTCATATGAAGGTATTGCTCGATGGTCATCAGTTTATGTTTAGACTGATTCTGCAGGGTTATTCCCTGCACCATCTTTAAAGCGGTCTCAGCTAGCCATCCAACTATCTCGGGTTTTCCTGTTTGTGAGGCATGCATTAGCCCTATACTCAGTAATGCATCTCCAGTGAGAACTGCTTTCTTTATTCCGTATTCTTTGAAAAGCGAAGGTGCTCCTCGCCTATACAAGTCTTCATCTATAATATCATCGTGGACAAGTGTTGCATTATGGATTAGTTCTAGAGCTAGAAACATGTTTTTTGTTTCGAGATAGTCCCCTCCGAGCATCTCGGTACAAAGTATAGCTATCATTGGTCTGAGTCTTTTTCCACCCGTTGAAATAGCATATTTAGTTGTTGTCGCTAGGAGCGGGTGTATGTAGGTTAGGTCCAGTTGTTTGAGCGTCTCGTTGACGAACTTTAATTGATATTGCCTGTCTTTGATTGTTAATTTCGTTACACTCCTAGCCTATGGAACCCTATCACCAAACTACATAACAGGAAATTATTAAAACTAACCCAAGGAAAATACATTTTATTTCTTAGTCAAGTGATTTGAAACCCAATATGATCACTAAAGCGCCAAAAATCTTCTCTATTCGATCTACAACTACGACATGTTGTCTTACGATAGAGACAAGAACAATGTTAGGAGGTAACTTTGCGAAAGTAAGATACAGCTTACTCCATGGGTTTCTATGCCCATAATCAGTTATCAGACCCCCCAGTATGGGCACTACAAACCTCATGAATACACTCATGAATCCCCTGAAAAATGGGTTATCTGGTTTGCCAATATCGATTAAGAGAAAACGCCCCCCGTTTTTTACCGTTGAACATGCCTCGGAGATTGCTAATGGTTTGTTCAGTGAGTCTCGTAACGCAAAAGCAGCTGTAGTGAATCCCATAGAGGATTCACGTATGGGTAATGCTTCAAAGACTCCTCGTATATAATGATGGTTGAGCCCTTTGTTTCTCTTCTTTGCAGCTTTATGCATCTCGCTGAGATAGTCAACGCAAACCAGTGGACCTTCATTGAAGTTAGAGATCAACCTGCTATAGTTTCCGGGTCCTGATCCTAGCTCAAGGCTAGCTTCGTTAATGTGACCTATTTTTTGTAGCCCAATTAGTCTGGTTCTTTCATCTTGGAAGGCTGATATGAGGTGATTTACTTTCTCATAGTCTTCTATGATTTTCTCTAAGGCGTCTTCGACCTCGTACCAGACTGTCACAGCACATCAACTAGTTACTTATTTATGAATTCTTTTAACATTCATCAAGTGAGTATATAATCATGAAGATGGACTCAATCAGCGTAAACGATAACCCTGTCATCGTTATGTTCTGTGGAAAAGGAGGAGTAGGAAAAACTACATGCGCCTCAGCAACGGCAATACATTATGCCTCCAAAGGCTACAAGACACTACTGATCTCCACTGATCCCAGTCCATCATTATCAGATATTCTCGAATTGGATGTAAAAAGCAAAATCACAAAAGTATCGATGATTCCGAACCTAGCGGCTGTTGAGCTTGATTACACAAAGATATTCGATATGTGGCTTGAGAAATTCGGAGACGAGGTCTATGAGGTAATCTCATCATTTCTACCAGTGGGACGCGAGATTTTAGACTATATTGCAGGTGCACCGGGAATCGATGAAGAATTCGCACTCAGTTATGTCTATGATATATTCACAAGCGGAGAATACGAGGTCATTATTTGGGATACCGCCCCCGCGGGAGGAACTCTGAGCCTTCTACATATCCAAGAAACATTCTATACTCATATGCGAGATGCTGCAAAACTTTACATCAGGCTTAAAGAGACACTAGAAAGTCTGACGGGACGTGAGAAAAGAGACCCATTGAAGATTATTAGAGAATGGGAAATATTAGCGAAAAACGTGCTGGATATGGTTCGCAGCCAATATACTACAGCTTATCTTGTAACAATACCCGAGGGTCTTGGTGTCGCGCAGACTGAGCGAATATGGCGTGAGTTTGATAAGTTTGGTATCAAGATAGGGGGCGTTATTGTGAATAATCTGATACCAGAGAACGTAATATTGGACACAGGTCTTCTTCAGAAGAGACGAGAAGTCCAGTCTGAATACGTAAATACTCTTGAAGAACAATACGTCGAGACCAGTTTGGTTAAACTTCATCTACAAGATTATGAGGTTAAAGGATTAAACGCGTTGAAAGAGGTAGAGAAAGAACTCTATAACTAGCTTAGTCCAAGATATTTTAGTAGGTATTTGAATGCACCTGTGATTCTGATTCCAGCAAGTCCGGGCATTCTCAGTTCTCGTTTTGCTAGCACCGTTGAACGCATGGCTTCATCGATTTCATGCTTCAGTTCTAGATATTTTCTCTGACGCTCTGCCTCATCATTTGTAGTTGCAATTATATCATCAATACTATGCATTACGTCCCGCGCCATATTCAACCCATAGTTCACCTTCTCACCATGGGACTTGCTCGTGATTCCGACATCCATCTTGAGCTGATTCATTCTTATCATGGCTTCATAAGTTGCCTCAGCAACATCATCGCGAGTCATCCAATCTGTATGATAGCTTAGATAAAGTTTCCAGCTTGGCTGATATAGGGCTTCTTTGTGCTCTCTGAAAGTATAGTAAAGTTTTGTGAACCCATATTTTTCTGGGTTCTCATAGATCATGCTACCGGGGTCAAGAAAGGGAGCCATTGGAGCTGTGAACGCGAATATCTTGTTATTATTTTCCATCTTCTTGTATAGATGACGGGTATAATCGACGCTGTCTAATGCTGACTGATAACTTTGACCCGACAACCCAACCATAAAGTAGAGATCAATCTTGGTTGTACCAAGATCAAGTGCGTTCTTGATGGTTTCCTCCATCTGAGCCGTGGTGTATGGTTTGCCCATTATCTTGCGTATAGCATCATCATGACTCTCTGGACTGATCTCAAGGGTCCAGTTAGGAGTGCTAGAGGCGATTTTTTTCATCCAATCTATGGGAACCATATCAAACACCTCAAAGGTAACAGTGTTATCAAGGTCTAACTCCTTGATCCCATCAAGTACTGCTTCAGCCCACTTTTTCCCACCTTGCCGTAGGTCGCCTATGAGGAAAATTGGTGCCTTGAAGTAATCACTGATGACGCTGATCTCTTCAACGAGTTTATCAGCTGATTTATGCGCAGGTCCATTACGATAAAAAAAATTCTTGAACGCATAACAGCTTCCACCACAAGTAATACAGTTATAGGCACATCCCTTGCATGTCAGAACCGCTGTGAAAGGATAGTCCATGAAGCTCTCGTAAGGCAGAGTACTCTCAAGGTCCCTGTGCCTAAGCACCAGCTTCATTACCTCACTGTAATCAACCCAGAGATCATCCATATCTGTCGGCACAAAGGTCATTGGATTAACCTTTTTCCTACCATCCTTTGTTCGCCATGTAAGGTTCTCCACGTTTTCTGGTTCCTTTCCAGCAAAGATATGATTCATCAAGTCAAGAAGAGGCTTCTCAGTGGTATCGCCCCTCAAAATATAATCAATCTGGGGGAAGTGCTCAATTATCTCATCATGAAAATAGCTGGCAGATAAGCCGCCTAGTAGTATTGGTGCGTCTGGATGATGTTTCTTAACTATCTCAGCTATATCTAGACTTCCAGCAGCTTGTGCTAACCAGTGTAGATCAAAACCATAGACCTTGGCGTCAAGTTTTTTTATAAACGCTTCAACATCAAATCTTGGGTTTTTTAGCATCTTAACCGCGAGGTTGATTATGCGCGCTTTGTAGCCATTCTGTTCAAGATATCCTACCATGCTTACAAATCCTAAGGGATACATCTCGAAGACTGGTGTCGATGGTACGACGTCGCTTATGGGTCCATACATTGTTGGGCGTTCGCGAAAATCATAGACACTTGGAGCATGTAATAGAACTAGATCGACGCCGGGCATAGACTCTTACAGGCATAATTCTATTTTAAACCTATCCACATGATCACTTTGCTAAGAATTTATTGATGGAAAAGATTACTCGTTGGACGGTTTTCTCATCTTTGTGATCGGATAGAAGATGCCAATACACATAATGAGTGTCCCCAACCAAATCAAATTCATCAAGGGGAAATAGATTACGCTGATAACGAACTCGTTTGGAATATAATCAATTCCCTCTAATTGATGGGCTAAAGCTCTATAGACAGTTGTTGAAGGGTGTAATACTAGATACACATCGTATCCAGGGGCCCGTATGACAGTGGGTCTTGATACCATTCCATGCGCAGAATAAAGCAGGATATAAACATCCTTGGTATAGTCCGAACCATCCTTAGTGACCGTAACCGGTAGAACTAGCCCCGTGTATTCTGGCGCCAACTCAAAAGTTGATGTATCTGCAACGATCTCACCCGTAGGTTCAATAACCGTAAACTCACCGAAACTAAGCTCCATTTCACCCAAGTCAAGCGAACCATTGGTATTACCCACAAGTTCACCATAGTTCGCTTCATTAGTTGAACTCAATAGTATACCAAGCAAAACAATAACGATACCCAAGTGAAGGAAGCTCCTATTCAACTGAGCCGATCTCTTCTTCATAAGACTATTAACCAAGTTATAGAGAACAGCAATACCTGCTATCGCGGTAATGGGAAGCCCAAGGTTCGCCAACATATTGCTCGTCGGGAACTCTAATACCACTCCAGCGAAGCCCAGTAATACAGCCCCAAACAAGGTAGCAGAGTATTTCTTCATATCTAAAACCTCATAGAAGTGACAACCTATGAGCCCCGCCAAGAACAATAATACAAATGGATAAGCCCATTTATTGAAGAACGCAGCGTCTAGACTTACGTCTCCCCCTGTAAGCCCGCTGTTGATTATTGGGAATATGATGCCCCAGAGACTGATGACAGCGATCATAACAATGGAGATAAAACTCATCGACAAGGCTGCATTGTACACGTTATCAGTCTTTATCTCAAACTCGAAATAACTCCAACCCTTTTTGCTCTTATTCACCAAATAATAAACGATGGTTATCCCCATCAACAGCAACAAGACATACCCAATAGGCGAAGTACCGAAAGCGTGAACTGAAACCGCAAGCCCTCCACGAGTAACAGCTGAAGCAAATATAATCAGAGCACCAGTTACCAATAGCATGAAGTCTTTTGATGTACTCTTTGCACTGGTCATCTGTGAAAGCAAGTGGAAATACGCGGTAAGAGTAAGCCATGGAACAAGGGATGAAGTCTCAACAGGGTCCCAAGCCCAGTAACCACCCCAACCAAGCACCTCATACGCCCACAAAGCACCAAGCGCAATCCCTAATGTGAGGAAAAGCCATGCCAGCGCCGCCATTGCCCTTGTAAGCCTTGGTTTTGAATCTGCTTGACTGAATGTGAACCCCAGTGCATAGATTGCTAACGCGTACCCAATGAATACCACCGGGGGATGTATGAGCATCCACGGCGTTTTTAATAGTGGGTTAAGTCCCATTCCCTCAGTTGGAGTGAACAACATTGATTCAACAGGGTTCTGAATTATCAATATTATAATCATAAAGACAAGAACCACATCAAAGAACTGGTAAACACTATACTGCTTCTTATCCTCACTCAATAACAACCTAAGAATCAGATACCCAACAGCAAAAACAAAAGCAAAGAAAAGCCAAGAACCGCCGTTACTAGCCCATGAAGCATATAGTTTTTCAGACCATCCAAGCGAAGAGCTAGTGTAATAGAAGACCTCTGATATCTTGTAATTACTTGTAAGGAAAGCGTATGCAAAGTAGAGATAGCTTATAATCACTAGTCCAGCGCCTAGAGCCAGAACAGGTAAACGATCATTGAGAATAGTTGTAGGCTTTTTTGATCTAAGATTGTACAAGTCATATAGTACGATGAACGCGGATACAATGATCAATATCTCTAGCAGTTCCATAGAGCCCTAAGCGTAATGATCGCTTTTAAACTTGGGAGTCCTCGAAAAGCACATCCTTTTAATTCTATCCTCAGGGAAATATTGTGATAACAATTGGAGTTCAGGGACGACATCTATCTCGGCATAACGGGGATCATCGTTACTCTTTCAGCATATTTCGCGTTATACATTGCCCCAGCTGAGGTAACTATGGGCTGTCTCTTATACACATCTCCGAGCCCACGAGACCTCTCTACATCTCGTATGCCGTCTTCTGCTTGAAA
>CALGBN010000547.1 GCA_937877765.1 Candidatus Bathyarchaeota archaeon
CATTTAAGGTTATCCTATATATTTTGATATAGGATGATATTCTTACCGCTAACATAACGTTTATAGGGCCTTTGAGCGGATCTTGGAGGAGCGGGGCCTAGAGCGGAAGCACGAGGAGTTCCTGGGCTGGACCCACACATCCGTCTACAGGCCAGACCACAAGTTCAAAAGCTGGAAAAACCCCGGATACAAAGACTAGTACTCCACGTAGAGCAGGATAAGAGCTTGAATATGTGGGACGACTCGATTTAAACCTTGTATCGTGTGGGAACGAAGGTCTGAGATCAAGATCATAATCTGGCGAAGGGTTCAGTGTTTTAACCATTTTGAGGTGAAGGAAGCCCCATTAAGACCATTTTCTACTGTGCAACTCTAACAAACCAGGTGGGGACCAGATGGACACACATCAAAACCGTAGGATTATTCAACTTTTTATGATGAAAATACATGCATAAGGTGCTTTTATATATTCAGTAGATTCGCATGTGGTTGATTTTTAGGCTTCTCCTGATCTTTTAATTCTTGGATGATCTCCTCAGTGGGCTACGGGAGCCCCGCCCATAACGCCCGGATACCTCAAACAGCCCTTGCTTAACCCCCCACCTCACCCAGAACCCGCCCACGTGACACGGCGCCACCTACCCCGACTGCCAGCACCCTGCCACAAACCCAGAAAGCCCAGCCCCTTAGCCCGGCGCCTCAGGAAAGGCTTCAACAACCATCGGGAGTCCGCTTAGGAGGAGGCGTACCAGGCGGTCCCTGAAGAGACCCGCCGAGACACCGCCCACACGCCCCACCAGCTCCCAGACGTCGTGAAGCAGCACGGAGACCAGGAAGAGGTAGAGCCTCACGTGCAGGTTCCTCACCGCGGTCCTCACCGTGAACCCTTTCTTAACCCGGTACCCCGTCTCAATACCCCACCTCAGCCGGTAGACCCTGGCCCAGTGCCCCAAGATCCGCGCCTCCCTGCTGGAGGCAAAATAGTGACAGCCGCCCTTCTCCGAGGGAACCGTGAAGACGTGGAAACACGTCTCGTTCATCTTTCCCGGGTTCATGGTGTACCTGAAGCACGGCCGGCCCATCCTCCTAGCCTGTTCAGCCCTTCTCCGCATCCGCTTCGACTTCCTGGCGGCCATAAGCCAGTCCAGACCCAGCCCCTCGACGGCCCTGATGACGTCTGCCCTGTAGAAGAACCTGTCCAGCAGCACCACGCATACCCGGATCCACCTCAGGGCATACCTGAGGAGTGCCTCCACCAGATCCGCGGCCATGCATTTATCCGTCAACGGCAGGGCCGCCAACGTGAACCTGCAGCCCTCTTGGAGGATGTCGAGGCTTATGTAGGCCCAGAACCTGGTGGTGCCCTGTTTGGCCCTGCTCCTGACCGTTCCCTCTGCCTCTCCGTAGAAGGGCTTCACATGGATGTCTATGGCCACCCGCTTAGGGCTCCTGAAGAGGCGTTTTCTCTTGGCCTGGGCGAAGACCTCCATGAGGCAGGGCGTGAAGGCCTCCACGAGGTCCTCGGTGCATGCCTCCCGGAGCCGCCTGTGGATCACGTCGGGGCTGGGGACGTATTTGCCTCTGTCCTTGAGGACGGTGACGGCGGCCTCGATGGTCCTCTGGGTGGTGGCCGCGAAGAGGACTACGCCACGGACCGCGTCTCCCGTGTATTTTGCGTTGGCTGCTGCCTCTAGGCTGGGGCCCTTCATGAGGGTTTTCTCGGTAAACCTATAAGCCTGCTTGTTCTCGTCTTTCACGAGGCTTGGGCCTCCCGGGGAAGGCTGAACTCTGAGTGGGTCTGGCCTTCCCCGGATATTTTATGTCAAAAACGGAATAAATCTTCACCTAAAATATCACTTGCGAATCTACTGAGATTGTGTTAATGAAACTTTATAGTTATTGTATTCCCTATGACGACGGCGCAGCTCCTAACCATTACTGGGGCATATGCACCCTAACAATATGTAAACCTAAGATCAGGAAAACGGCTTCAATAGGAGACTGGGTTATCGGAACTGGTTCAAAGGATGTGCCAGGACACGGCGACCTATCTAACAAAGTGGTCTACGCAATGAAGATCACGGATAAAAAGACGTTAGCAGAGTACGACGAGTTTTGTCGAGAAGAATATCCTAAAAAGATACCCGACTGGACCCACAGGGATCACAGAATAAGATTAGGCGACTGTATATACGACTTCTCACAAGACCTGCCTAAATAGAGACCAGGAGTACACAATGAAGATAACTATGATAAAGATTTAAGCGGAAAAAATTCTCTTATCTCGAACCATTTCTACTACTTTGGAGACAAACCCATAGACCTACCGAAATATCTAAGACCCATAGTAAGACAAGGACAAGGCCATCGATCAGACTCCAATGAACCCTAAATACCAAAATTCCTATCTTGGATTGAGAGTCTAGGCCTAGAATTAAACAAACTTTATGGAAAACCCCAACTCGATATCTTCGATGATCCATCATGTCAATCGCTTTGTTCAGACTACCGGGCAAAAGAAAGATGAATCCGCCAAAATGCACACTTGTGGTATCGGTATGAAGCTTCCTGATATACTATCGGATGTAATGAACTCGGTTTACTCTGACATTAACCATTTCCCACCAACCCAGATATTCAACGAAGGCTGGCTACTCAGAATACTACTAGAATGCCATCACAGAGGATATGAGCCATTTCCGTTCCAGAGAATGAAAAACTCAAACTGGTTCTCTGAAGCACAGCTACCATCACCATTCAAACCACGATTCAGAGGCGACCAACAAGCTGAGAACAGAACACACATAGACGGAGTATATGGCCACTTTACAATCCTTTCAGAC
>CALGBN010000548.1 GCA_937877765.1 Candidatus Bathyarchaeota archaeon
GTATAAGAGACAGGTTGTAGACTGTGGTGGCGGGCATATCCAGTTCCTCGGCTATGGTCTTGTATGACTTGGTCATGTCTTCCTGTAGTTTTCGTAGAATCATCAGGTCTTTATCATCGGGGGACATAATGCAAAATATTCCGTTTACTTATATAAAAAATGAATAGATCTATATCTAGAGTTGTAATATTATCCATTAATTCAAATTTTAATCAATTCTGCAAAACTCGATTACCTTTTATCAACCCACACCCATGAAAAAATAATGATCAAACACACAACAATCTACTACCCAGAAGGCGGAGTAGAACATACAGAAACAACCCTCAAAGCAAGCCTAGAAGCAGCCAAAAAACTAGATATCAAAACAATCCTAGTAGCCAGCACCAGCGGAGAAACAGGCGTCAAAGCCGCGGAACTCTACAAAGATAAAGGTATCAATCTCGTCGTTGTAGGTCACCAGATGGGTTTCCCCGTACCCAAGGTGCAGCAGTTCAAACCCGATAACTGGGAACGCATTGAGACGCTTGGAGGAGTAGTGAATCTGGGCACTGATGTGGTAACCAATAGCATCAGACAACGGCAGCGACTCGGTCACAGCCCCATGAGCATTATCACACAGACATTGATCACTATGAAACTAAAGGTCAACGTGGAGATAGTCGCCAAAGCGTGTGACGCTGGACTGATAATGCCTGGAGACCGTGTCATCAGTATAGCTGGAAGCCATAAAGGAGCAGACACATCAGCGGTGTTCACGGCAAATGATAGTCCTAACATACTGGACGTCAGACCAGAAATGTTCATCTGTTATCCACTGAGTAGGGAAAAAGCTGACGCAGAGTACATGGCGAGACGTCAGGCAAAGTAACTGTAAAAAGCCCATAGGGCTTCATTCACCTATGAAACCATTCCCAGTTTTACTAACATTTGATCTTGATGGCGAGACAGCTTTCGAGGAGATGCACCCCGGTATCGGCTACTATGTTACCCAAGGAGGATATGGCCCACGCAAAGGCGTTTACAGGATTATGGACCTTCTCGATCAGTATGATATCAAGGCTACTTTCTGTGTTGTAGGTCAGACCGCTGAACGTTATCCAGAGGCGGTTGAGGAGATCATCAGCAGGGGCCATGAGATAGCTTGCCACGGATACACACATAGGGGCTACAATGCTTTGGACCCTGAGATAGAAATTGAGTACATTAAGAAGAGCCGAGGGTTGTTGGAGGATTTCACAGGGGAGAGGATTCTTGGTCACCGTACTCCTCGGTGGAGACCCAGTGAACGTACTCATAAGAATCTGGTGGATTTGGGTTTCCTCTGGAATAGCGACTATATGGGCTCTGAGGAGTGCTTCTACAACAAGATAGACGGTGAAGCGTCACGGCTTCTTGAGATTCCTGTCGCGTACAATCTTGATGACTGGACTTTCTATTTTGACTGGGGAGCAAACGTGAAGGAGACGGTTGATGTCTGGGAGATCGAGTTTGATGCACGATACAAGGATCGTAGCTTGTTCTGTTTGACTAATCACCCTCAGGTGACTGGGCGGCCATCAAGGCTGCTTTGTTTGAAAGGTATTATCGAGTACGCCTGTAAGTATCCTGATGTGGAGTTCATGAAGGCAACTGATTACGTCAAAGAATACTGGGGCTAGGCTACGTATACCTCACATTTTTTCGCTGTATGGCTATAGTAGCGTTTTCTGATGGTCTCGCTGAACTTGTCAACATGGTCTGATTCCACGAGGTTGACGGTACATCCACCGAATCCCGCTCCTGTCAGACGGGCGCCTAGAACACCATCAAGGTCCATTGTAAAATCAACAAGCAAGTCGAGATGCTTTGAGGAGATCTCGTAGTCGTGTTTTAGGCTGTTGTGGCTGTCGTACATGAGTTCCCCGAAGGTATTGAGATCGCCTTGATCTAGAAGCCGAGTGGATTCCAGTACTCTTGTGTTCTCGGTTACTACGTGCCGTGCTCTTCTTCCGATAAGCTCTGGGAGTTTGCTCCATTGTTCTAGTAGCATTTCCTCGGTTACGTCTCTGAGCGCCTTTACTTCTGGGTAGGTTTCTTTGATGGTGTTTACTGCTTCAACGCATTGAGCGTGTCTGATATTGTATTCTGAGCCAGCCAGACTCCGGTCCATCATGCTATTAACAATAACAATCTTGACGTCACTGGATAATCGGTGGAGACTATGCTCATTACTCCTGCAGTCGATGAACAAGGCTTTACCATACTCGCCGAGGCTACTTACAAACTGGTCCATGATGCCTGACTGAACGCCAACGAAATCATTCTCGCATTCCTTCCCCACATAAGCCGCCTCAACAGGGTCAAGATCCAAATCAAACTGATCTTTCAGGCTCCTAACTACAGCGGTCTCCAGAGCAGCACTGCTACTGAGACCTGCACCGATGGGTACATCACCCTTGAGGCACATATTGAAGCCGCCGAGACTGTATCCTCTTTTTTGTAGAGCTTGGACTACTCCGAGGACGTAGTTTGCCCAGTGGTGTTCAGGGTCTGGCTTGAAGCTTTCAAGTTTGTATTCTGCATCTTGTTTGAAATCGTGTGAGTGTAGGTTGATCTTGTTGTCGCCGCGTTTCTGGAATGATACCGTAATGTGGCGATCAATAGGAGTGGGTAATACGTAGCCATCATTGTAGTCTGTGTGTTCCCCGATGAGGTTGACTCGCCCCGGTGCCTTATAGATGCCCTCGGGCTCTACGCTGTAGCGTGTTCTGTGTATCTCGGCGATGTTCAAGTCTCTCCACAAGGATCAATACTACTCCGTATTTAACCCCGACTCCAATCATATTAAAACAAGGAATACACTGCAATATCCATGAACCCTGAAGCACCTGAAACCTTCAGCCTATTCGGAGAACCCCTATACAAGAGCCCCATACAGTTATGGCTTCCAACAGACCCAGAAGCCTATGAAGCAAAGCTACGAGAACTTGAAAACAACTACAGCAGGGCATTCTTTGATTACGAGAAGGATCAGGAGAACCCTGAGAAACTACTCTGGCTGGGTCGCAGAACAGGAATACTGGGAAACTTCCTGGAAGCAGCAGCCCATTACAGTCTTGGAGTAGAGAAGTGGCCCGATGATCCACGTTTCTACCGGTTCAGAGGACACAGGTTCGTGATACTCAGAAGAATCGAGTTAGCCATACGTGACTTTGAGAAGGCAGCAGAGTTGATCCATGACCGCCCTGATGAACCTGAACTGTATGCTAGTGGAGGTAAGAGCGAGAACAAGATGGGGATCTCCAGCTTCAACTGGAACGTCTATTATCATCAGGGTTTCACCTATTACGCTGCTGGGCTCTACGAGAAGGCAGTGAAGGCTTATCGTGACTGTATGGCTGTGGCGGATAACCTTGAGAGCAGAATTGCCACAAGCCACTGGTTATATATGCCTTTGATTCGTCTCGGACGATGGAGTGAAGCCGAGAAACTTCTAGAACCCATAGAACCAGATATGGAGCTAATTGAGGTAGGGGACTACTACGAGACCTTGTTGATGTACAAGGGTTTCTCAACTCCAGAGCAGTTGCTGGAGAAGGCGAGAAGTGAAGGCACAGTACGGTTTATGACTCGTGCACAAGCCATAGGCAACATGTATATGGCTCAGGGTGAGACGGAGAAGGCTGTTGAGGTTTATCGTGAGATACTCAGGGAGGGTAGTTGGACTGGTGGAGTGTATCTTTGTGCTGAGGCTGAGCTTAAGCGCCTCGGCGTAGCTCCTTGATGAACTCGTTTATTGCGTCTATTGCTTCTTTTTTCTCGTTGTATGTTATCAGGGGTAGGTTTTTGTTGCCGTTGAGCATGGCTGACGGTGCACGATTTGGTGAATCCCGGTACAGCATCAATACTGGTATACCCCATTCCTCAGCTTTAGCGATCTCATAACCCACCCCGAGACTGGGTGCAGTAACCTCCGCGATTACAGCGTTTGATTCCCGTAGCCACCCTATGTCCGTGGTGTAGATCCAGACATCGTCCTTCTTGATCTCATCATCATAGCTATAGTCGAAGCTGTGCTCGGTCATGACCTGTGCGTATTGTTTGATGTGTTGGATGAGTTGCTGGAACCATTCTCTGTCTGGTTCACCGCCTCTTATGCTACCAGCGAAATAGATTTTCATCTGTTCACCTAGATGGTGCGGAGCACGATGATTGTGTTTGTTTTCTCGACGCCCGGTATCTTACGTATGTCCTCGATAACCTTGTTGATTGCCTCGATGTTGTTGCCGTTAGAGACCATTACGATATCATACTCACCTGTGACCTCGTAGATGCGTTCAACACCCTCAAGCTGGTTAACCTTCTTACTAACCTCAAAAGTAGGCACCCCGGGTTCTACAGCGATCATTGTTAGGGCTCTTACGCCGTGGCTGATGGCTTTCTCGATGGTAAAACGTTTGATTACTTTGTCTGTTACGAGGCTTTGTATGCGGTTACGTACGGCTCCTTCGCTGAGTCCTACGCTATTTCCTATCTCCACATAAGTCATTCTTGAGTTCTCTTCAAGTAGCTCCATTATTTTTTCGTCTATCTCATCAACCATAATATGGAAAACGTAGTTCTAGAATAATAACACTGCGGAAAACGGAGTCTATTTTCTTGGTTTACCGCATTCCCCGCAGAATTTGAAGCTTTCAGGGTTAGCTTTTCCGCACTCTGTACAGTACCACGCGTGAGCAGTCTTTACTGGTGGTGGCGGTGGAGGTTGTATGTATGTAGGTTCTGGTGTGGGTTGAGGTGTGTAAGTGGACTGTGGCACAGCAGGTTTGTCAAACTGTGCCATGACTTCATCATAATCTTTGGTTATCTCAAGGCTTCTTTCCCAGTTACTCACTACGCGTAACGCGTAGAGGCTTATGATTACTATTACACCGAAAAAGACACTGATCTCATAAGTCTCGTTCATTATTCCGAGATAAACTAGATAAGCTAGATACAGACTACGGAGAAACCCATACACAATATAGTATTTTCTTGCGAACGGTTTCCCTGTGATAAAGCCTCCAGTGACAGCAACAGCGCTAACGAGAAAGATGAACCAAGGCACCACAGCCATAACTACATTAAAGCTGATATCACCACTTAGAAACGCCCTGACCATCCACTGACCAACGTAGAGAAAGAAAGCTGAACCTAGAAGCCAGATGATCTCGTGAACAATGAGTAGATAGCGTGTGATTTGTCTCAAGGAGACCCCATAAATTACTGGGTTGATTTATTGAAATAATTTTGGAATATAATTACCGCGGGTTTCTTATGGATATATTCTAGGTATTTGTTATGAACCTGCGTAGACTAGTGGTCATCGTACTGGTTTTGGGGGTGGTCTCGATTGGCGCATATCTGTATCTCACTACTCCCAGGTACACCAATGAAGAATACCATGCTGGTGACCTGCTCATCACTGATGTCTATGAGATAACAGACACCAAGCTGACCATTGATGGAAGCATCCTAGTCAAGGGAGAAGGCAAACTCATCGCCAAGAACAGCATGCTCAAGTTCAATCAGGAAAGCAACAGCCAGTACAGGATAGAGGTTGGTGACTGGGGATCAGATGAGAGCCCGGAGTTATACCTTGAAAATACAATTATCGACACTAACGGGAAATGGATGTACGTCTCATACGCAGGGGCTACAAAAGTCACTATAATTGACTGTGATAACGGGAATATTCCGTGGCACTCGGCTGGCTCAAACGTGGATATCACCCTTAAAAACACGGATATTGATTTAACCTCATCGGACAACGTGACCATTAGAGCCGAGAACTGTAAGCTGTTCTTTGAGTTTGTACTCAAGAACTGCAATGGAACCTATGCGTTGCCCAAGGGAAAGGTGGATGAGCTTGATTTCGTTCTGTGTGTTTTGAAAACGGCGCTGGCTTTAGAAGCTTAGCTGGTGGATCAGTCTTGGCTGTTGTACGACCTGATGGGGGTATGTGAAAGCTTGTCATAGACTTGTCGGGGATCTCCGAGTTGGATAATTACAATGATGCCGAAAAACCTGAATCGCAGCCTGATGCGCCAACAACCGATCTGTCGAAGAGGCTTTTTGAAACCTGTCTCTTATACACATCTGACGCTGCCGACGAATTAGACG
>CALGBN010000549.1 GCA_937877765.1 Candidatus Bathyarchaeota archaeon
CAGAATAAAGGGAAACAATGATCTGAATGCCCTAATTCCCATCTATTTAGTAAGAGAAGATGATCAAAACGCCATTGTTGATAAATATGAATTTGTCAGGTTATTGGAATCTTTAGGAGGAAAGATAATAATTCATCCAATAATTGTAAATTATGACGAAAATAGAATAGATGATGATTTTTATTTTGAGTGGTTAGCAACTGAAGTGCAAAGAAAAATAGAATACATAGACTTAATTTTGAGAGAACAAGAAGATATAACAGACACACCCAACGAAAATACAGTTTTTTACGAAAATTTCGATAATTATGTTTTGGGCACAGAGCCTCCAACGCCTTGGATTGTATATAAAAATGGAGTAGGAAAAGCAATAATAACAAATGATGTGAACGGGGCGTCGAGTTCGCTACATAGTCTAAAATTAACTACTGAAATAAACTCTAATGTATATGTTCGCCGAAGTTTTAATCCAATATCAAGATTAGTAATCGATTATTACATTAGGCAATCTCGTTATAATAATTCGGGAGTAGGGTCTCCGTTTATTATTATAAGTCCGAATCGGATAGAAAGAAATAATGTAAATGATCGAAGAGCGGTTTATATGGAAATAGTAGATAGAAAATTACGAGATGTATTCCAAGAAACCCCAGTTATCTGCGAAGTCGAACCAAATAAGTGGTATCACGTGGTTATTAATGTTGATTGTGTAAGACACAAATATACATGCAAAGTTGATGATGTAATAACATACGAAGGATTAATTGATCCAAGATTCAAAAGTATTAATGAAATTAGAACGAAACATTTCGCTAACACCCAAGAATGGACCACTTATCTTGATGAAATAAGAGTAAAAGAAATTATTTCAGGGTAATGATAAGCCTATTTTACTAATTCATTTTCGCTTTAGTCCTAAGGTATGTATAGCAGACTGAGCATCTATTTGCTATGAATCAGGATCGATACGAGCGAGTTATAACCGCAGCCAACAACGGCACCCCAGACAGGGTACCTTGGAGCGTCTGGGCACACTACCCAGCCATCCCTTGGCTGAAATACTATAGCTGGGAGCTAGCAAACAGAAACGGTGAACATCAGGCTAAAGCTCACCTAGCCTTGCTACAGGCACTGGACTACAAGATGGACCTACTGAAAGTCACACCATTCTTCAGATCAATGGCTTACCAGTGGGGCAGCGAGTTCGAGTTCAAAAATAACGATGGCAAAGACACACAGAAAACCATATTTGTGAATGAGCCGGAGGACTGGGAAAAGCTCTGGGTACTGGATCCCAAGAAAGAGCTACGTGAAAACCTACACTGCATACAAGTACTAGCAGACACACCTCATGGCACACCATTCATCTACAGCATCAGCAGCGCAGTCACACAGGCACTCCAAGGCGTATCAAACCCAGAGACATTCCACCAACACCTGAAAGAACACCCTGATGCGGTGATGAAGGGGCTTGAGACCATAAACGAGTCCAACAAGGAGTTCATGAAGGCAGCAGTAGACGCCGGATGTCACGGATTCTTCTATGGAATAGCTGGAAGAGGCGGTTACTGGAGCAGATTCACAAAACAACAACTAATAGACATCACCCTCAAGCTCGACAAGGACGCACTCAGCGTAGACTCAGAGCTACAGATGCTCCACATCTGCAACACCCTTGACGAGAACCCTGAGAAAAACGGCAAACTCATGACCAGTGGCTGGTTCAACGAGTACCCCGTCAACATACTCAACTGGTGGGACCACCACTTCGTGTCTGTTGGAGAGGCAAAGAAAGTCTATGGAGGCAAGAAATGTGTCGCTGGCGGCTTGGACCACAAGAAGACCCTCATGAGCACACCTGAAGCTATCATGGCTGAGGCGAAACAAGCCATCATGGACGCCGCTGATGGAGGAGGCTTCATCCTAGCAGGAGGCTGCACAGTAAGCCACGAAGCCCCCCTAGCCAACTATAACGCTGTGGGCAAAGTAGTCGAACTCTATGGACGCTACAAGAAGTAACCCTATATCCCCACAAATCCACCATATTTTATGGGGCTTAGAAAGATAGATGCGGTTCTTCTGAGAGTCAAAGACTTAGAGGAAACAGCAAACTTCTACACGAAGGTAATGGGGTTGAAAAGAGGCTGGACCGACAATGAACACCAGATGATTGGACTGCTCTTCACAGATAATGACACAGAGCTTGTGCTCCACTGTGACGAGACACTACCCGATCCCAATGTCAGTTATCAAGTAAAAGACGTATTGAGCTTCGTAGAAAAATACAGGGAGAAGGGATACAAGGTGCTAGTCGAGCCATTTGATATCAGGTGTGGAAAATGCGCCATACTAGAGGACCCAGAAGGACACAGCATCGAGGTAATGGACATAACCAAGTTCGGAGAACCTAGATTCGATGCTTAAGCTGAAATAATTAGCCAGCCTTCTTTCTGTTATGAATGTTTTAGATGATAAAGTGGCATCTGGGATTCGGGTCTTTGAGAGCTGGACCACGAGCCAGATGGCTTACAGTGGACAGCCGGGGCTTAGCGTGGCTGTTGTCAAGGATCAAGAAGTAGTATGGAGTAGGGGCTTCGGTTACGCTGATGTGGAGGCTGAGACTAAGGCGTCTCCCGAGACTATCTACAGGATCGCATCCATCACCAAGCTCTTCACCAGCACCGCAGTGATGCAGCTAAGAGATAAGGGTAAACTCAGCATCCATGATCCTATCACCGATTACCTCGACTGGTTCAAGGTTGGAGATCAGAAAGGCGAACCCATCACCATAGAGAACCTCATCACCCACACCAGTGGTTTACCTCGTGAGGCAGCTGGACCATACTGGACCACCATCGATTTCCCGACCAAAGAAGAGATAATGGAGAATCTTCCGACTCAGGAGCATCCTTTGAAGCCTTGGAGGAAATGGAAGTACAGTAATCTTGCATTAAGCCTAGCAGGATATATCGTAGAAGAGGCATCAGGGGTACCATACGAGGACTATGTGGAGGAGCATATCTTCAAACCCCTCGGCATGAAAGACACCTACATCAAAGACATACCAAAAGATCATCCAAGACTAGCCAAAGGCTACGGAAGGAGAATGCCTGATGGCACACGAGAACCCAGCAAATACACTAGCAGTAGAGGTATCAACCCAGCCGCCAACATGGCGACCACAGTACTAGACCTAGCACGGTTCGCCATGCTCCAGTTCAGAGAAGACGAGGATGATCCGGTGCTTACTGGGGAGACCTTAAGGGAGATGCACAGGGTTCACTGGTTGGCGCCTAATTGGGATGTAGGCTGGGGTCTCGGATTCAATATCCTGCGGCTCGATGGTAAGACGTATGTTGGTCACGGTGGCTCGGTGCCCGGTTACAGGACAAATCTCAGGATCAATCTTGAGGACAAGGTGGCTGTTGTTTTGTTTACTAACGCTGGTGATGGTGAGCCTGTGAAGTATACTGAGAAGGCGTTCAAGTGGATCGCACCCGGATTAGCGCCTAAGCCTGATGAAAAACCAGAGATGGATCTTGAGAAGTATACTGGCAAGTTTAGGAACAGATGGGGTGACGTAGAGGTACTGGTCTACAATGGTGAGCTTATCATGATCACTCCTCAGTTGCTGGACCCAATGATAGAATACACCACCCTAAAACACGTAGAAGGCGACAAGTTCCAGATGAAGGCATCGGGATATGGAAGCCACAACGAGTACGCTGTGTTTGAGTTTGAAAACGGGAAAATAAAACGCCTAAAGACAGGGGAAAACTACACTTACCCCATTGATGAATGGTAGCCTAGTCTGCGGGTCTAAGACAGGCAGGCAAGTTACCGTGGCTTCGGTGGTTTGCTACACACTCGCAGCAGATACCCTTTCTCTCACAGGTCTCTGAGGTACAGGCACATCCTTCTAGGTTTCTTGATTTATTGGTACAAACTGTCTCCATTGTTGGTCTCGGAAAAAAGTTGAACGGCTAAATAAAAACGGGGGCGTTGTGGTCTATTCTTTGACCACGATGGTTCCACTGAGGTGGTTGAAGAGCCTTTGCTCCTTCTCAGGGTAAGCTATGACCCCTATGATTAGATCCAGTGGTAGCAGGAACGCCTTACCGAAGGCTTGGTACATGCTTGTACTGGTGTCTATCTGTTCACCGTAAAGGTCTGTTACCTTGATATTCATCACCTTCTTGCCGATACTCTGACCAGTCGTACCCTCAGTGTAGCTCCAGTATAGGAACAGGGCTACGCTGTTCAGGCTCAGGTTCAGGAAAGGCGTATGGAAGGGTATGAAGAGCCCCGGGAAGCTTAAGGCGCTCACCACGAATCCGATGATGATTCCGTCGATTATGTACGCCAGTATTCTTTCCCCTGTGCTTGCGAGCATTAGTTCGCTTACGTTTTGGGGTGCTCCGCACCTTGGGCAGTACTCTGCCTCATCTGATATCTCGTTTCCACATTTCTTACAGTACATTTCTTAGATCCTCCTGTTGCCGGGCTTTATCGCCCCAAAGTAGACTATCGCGACTCCTGCTGCTAGTAGCACCAAGCCGCCTACGAAGAGCCCTCTGCCGATGCTGCTGAGTATGGGTACCTTAGCACCCACACCTATCTCAACATCAACGTTTGCTGAGCCATCCGCGTTCATTATCACAAGCCAGAAGTTACCCGACTCAGGTGTCCATGTTAGGGTCTGTTCACCTGCGCCACTTACTTCTGTAACCCAGATGTCAAGGTCTGTAGGGGTGATGTTCAGTGTCTGACCTGCGTGGTACCTGTACTCTATGTAGGGGTATCTGTCCCTGAACTCTTCCATACGGAACTCGGTAACTTGGTCATATGCTGCGTTACCGAAGAGGTCGTATGCATCTGATGCATCGACGATGCCGATGAAGACTGGTTCACCGGTGTTGCTCTCAGCCTTGATCTTCAATGTGACAAAGTCTTCTAGGTCTGGCTCCCACATCCAGTGGGGTGGACCATCCATGTCATCCATATAGACATCAAGCTCCTTGCCTACAAGCAACTGTGTGCTTGTCTCAAGGTCTACGTTGTCTACGCCAATGTAGCCGCCGCCCTGGTCAAGCCACTCGATTACACCCATGAGGGCGCCTCCTCCGAAGAGAAAGGGGATTGAGCCCATGATCAGTAGGCCGCCGATGATTATGGCGACTGCTTTCCAGCCGTTGCTGGCTCCGCCTTGGCTTTTCACGTATGTGATCTCGCCTTGTTTTCTTGGTGCGCCGCATGACTCACAGAATATTGCGTCCTTTGGCATTGGTGTACCGCATTTGCTGCAGTAGTCTATTTTCTCGTTTGAGTTTGAATCTTCCATTGTATGTTTCACAGGCGCATGAAACAGTTTTTGGTTTAAAAGCAGATTTCAGGATTATTACCTAATTGGATCAGAAACTATGAAGAATTATTTCATAAATCATTGAAGCAGAAATACGCCTTTTTTGAGGCTCTGTTGGCTTCGGTTTAAGTAGAAGGCTGTCCACTATGATTTTGAGTTTGTCTGAAGATTACATTGTTCGATGGTTCAACGACGAGAACGATATCGATCCATACATAAATGGCCTTAACAAGGCTCTCTACTCGGAGTATGATGAATCAGTTTTTGAGTGGAAATGGAAAAAGAATCCAAACAGGTATGGATTCACAAGCATTATTGTGGTTGAGCACAAGGTTGATGGCCCTGTGGCTTTCAACAGCTTCCTACCACTTGAGATCAGACGAGGAGAACAAGTTTTCAAGGCAATACAAGGTTGCGACGGCTTCGTAGACAAAGACCATAGAAGACGAGGCTTATTCCAACTAACCCTAAAATTTCTTGACCAAGAGAAGGAGAAACTTGACGCAGAGTTCTTGATAGGCTTCAACCTCGTTGCAGCGGCTGGTGCAGCCCGTAAGGCTGGCTCCGAGCTTGCCTACGATGTGAACAAGTGTTTTCTGAAGCCTGAGCAGGTCAAACCGTCCCGGAAAAGGGTGGAGTTAGAGCCCATTGATATTGATACTCTGCATCGATTGTACAGTGGCTGGGCATTAAAGTCACGGCTATTCAACGTGAACCGATCAAAGAAGTATCTCTACTGGAGGATGCAGGAGCACCCTGTCTCTTATACACATCTCCGAGCCCACGAGACCTCTCTACATCTCG
>CALGBN010000550.1 GCA_937877765.1 Candidatus Bathyarchaeota archaeon
AAGTGATTGTTTGCAAATACGTGCTATGTATCCTATAATATACCGCAAATTATTGATGCATAGAAAGAGCTGACAATGTCTAAACAATATGCATGGCCGCCGCGAGCTCAAAGGAAAATAGACATGCTCTACTTCACCGCAGACCAGCATTACTACCACAAGAATATCATCAAGTACTGTAACCGCCCATTCAAAGACGCCAGAGAGATGAACGAGGAGCTTATCAGGCTCCACAACGAGGTAGTCCAATCCGAGGATACCGTCATCATAGTCGGAGACTTCGGCCTCGCTTCCAGAGAGAAACTCGAGAAGATAGTACACCGGCTGAATGGCACCAAACATCTTGTCCTGGGTAACCATGACACGTATCGCCCACACACCTACCTGGATATCGGGTTTGCCTCAGTCCATACGCTCCTGCCGATAGGCGATACTCCATTCATAACATCGCCGGTACGGGCTATCGTGCACCATGATCCAGCGTTAGCTGTCATAGACGAGAGCGTGGTATCAATAGTCGGCCACGTCCACGGACTTTTCAAGCAGGCTAGGAATGCTATCAACGTAGGCGTAGACATTTGGGGTTATAAGCCAGTGTCAGCTGAGACCGTCGCCGAGATAGTAGGCGACTGGTGTGTACCATACGAGATCCTCGAGAGTACACTAGCCGAGATAGACTACATAACCCAAGACAGGCTGGACGATATCTCAGCGAAGGTGCAGGCACAAATCCGTAAAGCTTACCGCACAGCGCATAGACCTGATGCGGCTACGCAGACCGGAATGTATGACAGATATGATGGGTTCCATCACACCTATGAAGGACAGAGAACAGATGCCTGACGATGTCGAGGAACTAAGATTTTACGGCAAGCAGATTTACACAACAGATTATTATATACATGGAGCGTTAGGTTACAAAGACTACAAAGCTAATACTATCAGAGAAGAGGATAAAGTGGTCTTAGACAAAACCGATTTCAAGAGCAAACGCGTATTAGATATAGGTTGCGGGAGAGGCGAAGCAATCCTATACGCAATTAGACACGGATGCAAAAGTGTGATGGGCTTCGATTACTCAGAGGACGCCATAAGGTTCGCCAGGGACCTGCTTAGAAGAAATGGCATCGATGAGGAAATAGTCAGAGTCCAGGATGTCATAGGCTTTATGAGAGAAAACACCGAGACCTTCGACATTGTGATGATGCTCGATGTTATCGAGCATCTACCACTGCCAGTCATCCGCGAAACACTGTTACACTTGCGCCTGATCATTCCACCTGGAGGAATACTGATAGTAAAGACTCCTTATTATAGAGTGTTCGAGGATTACATTAGCCAAGGGTATAAATATATCGAGCCTTCCGAAAGCGATACCATACTACCCGGTGCTCACGTAACAAAGTTCAGCAAAGGTAGTCTAATTAGCCTGCTTGAAGAGTACTGCTTCAAGTGTACCACCGACTACATATTCGTCAGGAAACCTGACAAGGAGTATACACAATGAAGTTCCACTGGCTGGAAGACAATACGCTATCGCCAGAAGAGGAAAGGCTTGTCCAGATGGCGCAGCAAGTTGCTAAGTTAAGCCTGGATCTGATAGTCGACATCGCAGTGTATCATAATGCTGAAAAGATAGACGAGCTAGTTAAAGCAGTAGAAGCCCTGGCCAAGGTGGGAGAGTCTACATAAATCCAGGAGAAATGTCAGCCGCAGACTACCAGAAAGCTGCTCTCGCTACAAGCCCTGATATGGCCGAGCCCGCAACGAAGCTCACTGCGCTCATACACCGCGACGACAGGTTCTCGTTTATGCACCTCATGCACGGCGTCCTAGTAGCCGTGAAAGAGAGCAGCGAGCTCCTAGACCTGCTGTATGAGCACATCTTCTATGATACCGAGCTAGACCTAGAAGAGGTTGAAAAAGAGCTTGGCGATATTCAGTGGGGTGTAACAGAAGCGTGCTCAGCCGTAGGCATCACGCTGGGCAAGATGATGCGTAGCAACATCAAGAAGCTTCGTAAACGCTTCCCGGATGGGTTCAGCGCAGCCGACGCCAGAAGGCAGAAAGATAAGGTGCCATGACTATAC
>CALGBN010000551.1 GCA_937877765.1 Candidatus Bathyarchaeota archaeon
CGCCGAAAATGGCTTCGCGTACTGCTTGGCTGGTGATGGTTGAGGCGTATTCCATGACTGCGAGTTGTTCTGGTTCCTGTGTGGCTCGTAGTCCTTCTGTTTGGTGCATGAATATGTGGGTGGCGTTGGTTACGTCAGAGGTAATATTCCTTAGGGTATCAACGATGTAGCTTGGTGCCTCTATCCAGTGCTCAGGGTTCGGTGTCGCGGCTTTGGTGTAGTATTTCCAGCCTGCTACGCCTATACTGCTGTTGCCTGTTATGCCCATCTCTGTGAACATTTGTTTGAGTGGTCGTGTTTTACTGCGGTCTTGGGCTAGTAGGCTTAGGGGTTGATAGAGTACTGGTGTTAGGTGTTCCTTGATGGGGCAGGCTTCTAGGTAGCCCATGCCCTCGTTACCCACCATGATCCACTGATCCTCGCCTTCAATGTCTATGATGAGTAATGCTTCCTCGAAGCGGGGATCAAAGCCTGTGAGGTATGTGATGTTTGCGAAATGTTCACGGTCACCATAAACCACCATAAACTGGTAATCAGCAGCCTTCTTACGAAGACGCTTAAGGCGACTCAGGTATATCTCTGGTGCTAGTTTAGGCTGAAAAGATGGATAACCAAAATCAGGAAGACTAAGCTCAACAAGCTCAACACGACGAACCATACATAAAACTAGACTTACAGAATTAACAGTCTACCGATCATCTTTAGTTATTGGTATTAATAGTCTTGCGAAGGCTTTGACAGGAATACTTGTCATGTTTTACCTGTTAAAAAGGGATAAAAGTCTACAATCCTAGCCAAATACGAGCAACTGTGACGCTGGAAAAAGCAAGAAACACCGCCATAATCAGCGCCCTCAACCACCAAGAACGAAGACAAATAATCAACATACTCAAACACCAACCAACAGGCACACGATACACAGCCATCCTCGGAGAAACACAACTCACAACAGCCAAACTAAACTACCAACTCAACGAGCTACACCTACTGATAGAGAAAACAGAAGACGGCCAATACATACTCACAGACATAAGCACCCGCGCCGCAGCCATACTGGAAAACATAGACAGCAACCTATCAGGCGACATAGAGCTACAGCCAATAATAGACGACTACAGCAGAGAACAACTCAAACGAGGCGTAGACCGAGTCTTCACCGTGATAATGGCAATGTATGTAGCGGTTCCACTGCTACTGACGGTCATCATTTTCGCCAAACCATCAACAGACATACCCCTACCCATGCTAGGATTCCTATACCTGATGGTAGGCGTAACGCTCATAGGGGTAAACTACGCGAGGAAAGCAGCCCCACACGTAATATACAGCCTCTACGAGTTCTTCCAACAAGTCTTCAAAGGCACACAAAAATACTAGAGAAAGTTAGCCAAAAAAAGCGCTGAGACTCTGCTGCTGAGGTCTACCGACCAATGCATCAAAGTTCATGTCCAATGCATCAAGCAGCTGCTCAAAGGTGCTCTCTAGGTATTCCTCGTATTTACGCACATCAACGTCACGTGGCTTGGCTACAATAGCTGGTAACACATCATCTTTGGTTACCACATAGTAGATGATATCGCCTTGATCTATCTCGTGCCCCATCTCCTCAAGCATACGCCCAGCCTTTACGTGCTGTGGATTCGTATCATAAGCCTTCAGGGGCTTGCCTAGCTGCATCTGGAAGGCGACCTCATCTATCTTGAATTCACGCTTCATCAAACGATCATGCACCGTCTGCACCAATCCCTTGATATCCTCCTTGGCTGCCGGGAACTCGTCAGGGGTCTTGACATCACTCAGTATGCGTGTTAATTCATCGAAGGCGTTCTTTAATATTGGTGGAATGTGCCTTTTCTTTCCCGTTAATCCCTTGATGTCCATGTGCCCGTCATCATAGACTCCTAGATAGTTCTTCTTCCGTTCACTGAAAACAGCGTAACGATAGGTTTTCTCTACCTCAAGGTCGATTCCAAGCGCATCGTCAGCCCACTGAACCAATCCATCAGTCTGCTCCTTGCTTGGGTTATCAAGGAACACGCTATCAGTATCCCCATACAAGACGTGAATACCCAGCTCCTCCGATTTCTTACCAGCCTCCTCCATAGCATAACGCCCAACCGCCGCAGTACTCTCCGCCAACGGAGGACAATACAATGGGAAGCTCTCAGCCCCGAATACTCCGTATGAGGCGTTCAAGAAGACCTTGA
>CALGBN010000552.1 GCA_937877765.1 Candidatus Bathyarchaeota archaeon
GTTCATGTGTCCTGCGGCTCTCATCGCCGGGTTTCTGGCTCACGAGTCGGGGTCCCAGGCTATCCGAATGAACCCGAGTTCGACGTCCATCGTCGGGTGCCACACGGTGATAAGCGTAGCAGACCAGCCGACGATGATGAAGAACATAATACTACCTGGATAGCCGTGAAGCAGGATCATTTAACTGAAGACAAGGTAAATCTCGATTGCACATTTCTCATGTGTTATCGCTAATCGGTAATACTTTTCAACTAATACCGCATGAAAGACCGGATGCTAATGGGTACGACTCTTTTATCAAGTGTATTTGTGTTGATTTCCCTGTTTTTACATGCCTTTAATGTGCTGGCCTATGGGCGGGGTCTCCGTCCTCGTTTTCTTCCTTCATTCGCCTACTCTTTATGCGAGCATAGGCGTCCACCCGGCTTTTATAGAGCGCTGCACCAACCGTCGATCCCCCTATGAGGCCGATCATAGTCAACGCGTCGCCCACCACGCCTCCCCCGTAGAATATCGTGTAAACCACCTGCTGCAATATGTAGGCGAGGACCCCCGTGACCGTGCCCACCCTGACCAGGTCGCCCTTCGCGATCCTAGCGGCGGAGTAGCCGCCAACAAGCCCTCCGATAAGATGCAGCGCCACAACCAGGGTGGAAAAGATGTTTAGTACCATTTCAGATCCTCCGTAAAATAGCGCTAGCAGCTCTATCATAAGGAAAGGCAGACCAAACGCTAGGGATGCCCCGGCAAAGTATACCCTGAAAGGGTCCCTCTCATTCTCCCCAGTCATCAGGTTAACCTGTTTATCCGGTTATTTAACATCCTTCTTCGGTAAATGGGCGTTTTCCCACCCTTTACATGCAACGAATTCTCCAAAGTCTTAAATCACTTGTCTTATCAGTACTTAACGGGAATTCTGGAGGAGAAATCCCAATGGCAATACTAACAGAAGGAAGATTGGTTCCATTAGTAGCATTCATACTAGCGTGGGTGGCCACCTACTTGGCCATACAGATGGGAACACAAGGAAAGATCAGGATACGCAGGATACCGGGTTTGGACTCGATCGAGGAGGTCGTAGGCCGAGCGGTGGAGATGGGCAGACCCATCTTCATGATTCCGGGGCGAGGTACGTTTACAGACATCTACGCAACACAGACAATCGCTGGACTGAGCATCCTCAGCTACGTGGCGACGCTTTCAGCTCGCTTGGGTGCTAAACTGTATGTGCCTATGTCACGTGTAGATGTTTATCCTGTAGCAGTAGAGCTCGTAACAGATGCTTACAAGGCTGAAGACAAACTAGAGGAACTTGATGTCGACGAGCAGATACCATATCTCTCAGGAACCCAGTTCGCTTACGCTAGCGGCGTCATCGGCATGGCTGCCCGTATGAAGCCCGCGGGAAACATCATGATGGGCCCATTCTGGGCAGAGTCTATGATGTTTGCCGAGAGCTTCGCCAGGGCAGGCGCAATGCAGATCGGCGGAACCGCCCGTATGTACCAGATACCCTTCTTCGCTGCAGTATGTGACTACGTGCTGATCGGGGAGGAGCTGTTCGCTGCAGGCGCCTATGTGTCAGGAGACCCACAACAGGTGGGGTCCATCGCTGCGCAGGACTGGTACAAGCTGGCGGCCCTAGTGCTAGGCATATTAGGCGCACTATTGGCTACGGCAGGAGTCACCGTGATAGGTGATCTCCTGAGGATGTGAGGTGAATTGAATGGTTGATTTTAGAAGAGACATACCGTTGGCAATAACTTTCATAATAGGAGTAATCGCAGTACTAGACTACTATACGACCATCCCGATTTTCATTAACACCTTCACGGTAATCAAGAACTGGGGCGTTGTGCTACAAGCCTTCGCACTGGGTCTCGGCGCCGTAAACCTGCTGAGAGTTCATGGAAGGAGGATATCTGAAAGAAGAGATGATTGGTACTTCAGCGCAGTACTGCTTGCGATGATGTTCATTTTCATCATCGTAGGATTGATAACCGGTCAATACGAGTCAGGCGCGACCTACAACTGGCTATATAACGCAATATACCTACCACTAGGTTCAACAATGTACAGCAGCCTAGCCTTCTATATGGCGTACGGTGCCTACAAGGTGCTGAGAGCAAGAACCTTCGAAGCAGCTCTACTTTTCACTACAGCGGTACTAGTTATAATCGGTAACACACCCATTTTCCCAGCGATGTTCCCTGGCTTCTTCCACATCCGCGAGTGGATCTTCGGTCCAATCGTAGGTGGCGCATATAGAGGAATAAGGATCGGAGTAGGCATAGGAGCGGTGGTTCTAGGAATCAGGACTCTGATCGGTCTGGAAACCGGTTACCTGGGGAGGCGGTAAGAAGTGTCAATATGGGACAAACTGATGGATGTACCGCGTGAGGTAATCATGGCACTGGTGCTAATATCAATGATCATACCCGCCCTTAACCCCTTGGGCCTGCCCCTCATGGTGGGCGATATGTCTAGGGCATGGTACCGTACCGTTGATGAGCTACCCGAAGGATCCGTAATACTATTCGACATCGCATTCGGCTCAGGTGGATACCCTTCACTTGGTCCAGGAACCATTGCGGCGTTCCACCAGATGTTCGAGAAAGGACACAAGATAATCATGATGGCCACAGACCTAGAAGGGTCGATGATGTATCCGCTAATCATGGATTCAGTTAAACCAGAGCAGAACTACGGCGCAGTATACGGCGAAGACTGGGTGTTCTTCGGCTACATAGCCGGAGGACAGACCGCGATGGCGGGTATACTAGGAGACATCAGGGCGTTGGTATCAACCGACTATCAAGGCAATGACATAGACTCTCTGGCTGTAATGGACGGCGTGAACGGTGCCGACGACTTTGACCTGGTGGCCTCCATCACGACGAGCGGCGACATCGCGGAGGGATGGGTCTACCAAGGCTATAGCCAGTACAACAGACCCGTCATAGGAGGCTGCCTAAGCATGATGACAACAAGCATCAAGCCCTACTACGACACAGGACAGCTACTGGGACTCATGGACGGCATAAAGGGTGCCGCGGACCTTGAGTTCCTGACCAAACATCCGGGAGATGCTATTGTAAGCAGTGACATTCTGAGCTTCTCGCAGACGCTAGTGCTCATCTTCATTGCTGTAGGGAACATAGCCTACTGGATACAAAAGGGAGGTAACAGCTAGATGGTAAGCACTGATCCACAGATATGGATAGCCGCTTTCCTAACACTAGCCGCGACCAGCTACGCTTTCAGAGACAACAAGGTGTTCAAGTTTGCAGAGAACATTTTCATCGGTGTAGCTGCGGGTCACCTAGTAGTCATGGGAGTCAAGAACATCCGTGACTACGGCTGGGCACACCTAGCACAAGGCGAGATTATCTACGCCGTAGTATTCCTGCTCGGAATCTTGCTATATACAAGGTACCACAAAGAATACTACTGGCTATACAGGTACCCCATCGCCTTCCTAGTCGGGAACGGAATAGGAATCAGCATCAGAGCCGCCATCCACAGCGACTTCACGGTACAGATAGCGCAGACAGCATCGCCTCTCATAGCGTCGGACGCTATGGGAACGATAAACAACATCATACTATTCATAGGCGTAGTAACGGCTCTAAGCCACTTCATCTTCACCTACGAGGGCATGCATCAAGGCGTCTTAGGTTACGCTCCCAAGGTAGGCCGGTGGATGATCCTGCTAGCACTGGGCGCAAGCTTCGGAAACACCGTTATGACGAGATTCGGCATGTACCAGGGAAGAGTCGTATTCCTGCTACGAGAATGGCTGCAGATTATCTAAAGGAACCATAAAACCCCCTTTTTTTATTTAAACCAAGTAAAGGCTTATCCAGAAAGTTTACCTAACTAATGATCAAATTGACTAGAACATTTCAACCATCAACAACGGACTATCTCGCAGGAGCGGTTATCGCATACGGGATCGTTTATTTCTGGCTAGAGATAAAGACGGTTACTAGGGTACCATGGTACCTTGCATATATGATCTACTACTTAGCTGGGCTAGCTTCATCTTATCTAGTATGCAAGAAGGTTAAGTCTGATGACCTGTTAACAGGAGTTAAATCAGCCATGGTCTCATGGATGATAACGGTTATAGGTATATTGGCTATTACACAGCAAACCAGCATAGTTTTCGTCATAACCCTATTTGTATTGATGATTCTGGGAGGCGTCACGTCTGCCGACATCGTCAGGAAGCGCGACTCAGATGAAGAAGAGCCCAAGGGTTAGTCTTTTACATTCTGAGGAGAACAATAATAGATGTGTGGATTGTTCTTCGACGAAACGGAGATGACAGAGGAAGCTGTCTCTTATACACATCTCCGAGCCCACGAGACCTCTCTACATCTCGTATGCCGTCTTCTGCTTGAAA
>CALGBN010000553.1 GCA_937877765.1 Candidatus Bathyarchaeota archaeon
TTTCAAGCAGAAGACGGCATACGAGATGTAGAGAGGTCTCGTGGGCTCGGAGATGTGTATAAGAGACAGGTCGTGGAAAATCTTGGCGATTTTATAGCTCTCTGCATGGTCACCTGCGTCTAGAGGCATATTGACGTAAATACTATTGTTTAATATTATATTAATTCAAAATTAATAGTTATTACCGATACCTAATCAAACCTCATGCGACAAGGATATTGAGATTCTCGATATAATTAATAAAAATGCTATCACATAAAGTCACGAAAGTGCGACTTTGGTGTACGCTTTCCTTTAAACATTGAAGTAGTTTAAAATTTTAAGGAAGGTTATTCCTTTATTGTGCGTCTATTTTGAAAATAAGCAATTAGAATTAAAGGTATGAATAATAATCCCAATAGAACAGGTATAGCGATATCCGTTTTTTCATTTTGGGCTGCGACCGCTTGAAGAAGGCAGGGCAGAAGCAGATAATACGATAATAGTGACATACCCTACCTTCTATTTCATTAAATGATAAGCATTTTGAAAATAAAATATCCTTATTCTAAACGGTAAATAATCATTTATCTGTAAGTTTTGGATACGAGGTTATTCTATCGAGTTAAACCCCACTTGTTCGAGGTACTTCTCGATGGCTTTAATGCCTACAATCGACATGGCTCCCTTTATTCCCCTATACTCGGTCTCGATGTATCTGCGAAATAGCTCGTCGAGATCGTCGGGGATCGACAAGGTGATCTTCTTCATCATATTCCCCGATATTCTACTATAGTCTACATTAATAACTCTTTTTATACCATGATGGAAAAAAAGATACTCTTATATGCTTAGACCTACTATAGTTGATTGCAGTGCGGTAGCCCACGGCCTTTCTTTTTGCATGCGCGCAACGAGAGAAAAAGGAGAACAGAACTATGACAACAAGTATTGAGCACGAGAAGCGCCGTATAATCATTCTCGAAGGAATAAACGGAGGCGTTGAAAACTCAGAGATAGCAGCAAAACTAGGGGTTCCTCTATGGGTCGTGAGAAGGGACTTGAAGAAAATGCGGTACAACAGGGACCCAGAGCTCAAGAAGGCGTACAGGAAGGCTCAGGAACGGGTCCAGGCGAATAAACAAGTAATCGCTAGCTCCCTCGGTGAGAGGTTCCATCGCATGACGGGGATGACTTTCAAGGAGAAGGCGTTCAACAACATGATGAGCTTCTATAGACCTGAGCTCACGAAGATAATTAACGCTGAAAACGAGTGCGCCGCGATCAGAGACCTGCCCAACAGCGTTAGAAAAACTTTGAAGCGTAATGGAATCATCGCTCAGGGATGGAAAACCCCCGAAATCACTGAACACGCCCGTGCACATTTAACGGGTGTGCCGTCTGCGAATAGCTAGACATGTACTAAAACAACTCAATGTCTATTTGAACGATGAAGGTGTAAGTAAAATGAAGATGATTAGTAAAGACTGGAAGCCTTTGTTATCATAATTCTATATCGAGTTCCTTGATGAGAGCAAATAAATTCTCTACATCGTCTCTGCTGACTTTGAACTCGTGACGGTGTGGACAAAAGTCGTGGATAACGCCTTTCCCATCGTCTTCATCATATACCAGTGGATAAAGCCGGCATCCTATAGGTCTAAAAGAATATATTTTACACCCGTCATCTCCGAGAAAAACGCATCTACCATCAACATTTTTCAGTTGACGCTCTCCTTTTCTTTTCACGACGAAATCTTTGATCTTGTATCCCTGCTTTGAGATTCTCTCTATGTCAACGCTCGTTAGAGGCATACGGGTCTCTATGCAACACTTGACACAGTTGTGAATCGTACATGGAATGCCGCTGCTCAGAAGATGTTTCCAGGCTTCATTCCTCTTATTTGAATCCAGTTCTTCTTTGACCAAGAGAAAACTCAAACATATATTGTTTTTATCCTATAATATTGCATCTGGGGTTATTGGTTCGCGAATTTCATACCCATTTAGTGGACATCTGATTCCGCACACCTGTATGCACATGATGTTATATGTAATCACCCAGTTATCATTATTAATGGTCGAATACGTGAAAAGGGTTCGTAGTGAACAATCTGATCAAGAGGAATACTATCACTGGCATAAAGAGTGCCCTGACTATCCACGAAGAGGAAAAGAGACTATATTGATATTCAAAAACAAGCCTTCCCATATTCCACCATGTCCAAAATGCACTCAACTAGATAAATAAGAGTAAGCGATAACGCTACAAGCGCTTGTTAATTGATAATACAAATTCAATTATCACACATAAATAGGTAAGTCGAATTTCCCGCACCATAACAGACATTAATGTAAGGGTTTTCTTTTATACAAACGATTTTCATTTAAAACAGCATTAATATGTCGAAAGACGCCTCTTATGGGAAACGGGAGGGCATACATTGAAGCCTGAGAGGATTCTGGTGACGTCTGCGCTTATCTACGCCAACGGGCCGGTTCACATAGGGCACATGGTGGAGTACATCCAGACGGACATCTGGGTCCGGTTCATGAAGCTGGCGGGGCACGACGTGGTCTACTGTGGCGCCGACGACACCCATGGGACGCCCATTGAGATCAACGCCGCGAAGCAGGGGGTCACCCCCGAGGAGTTCATAGAGCATTGGTGGAGGGAGCACAAGCGGGACTATGATGATTACCTCGTCGGGTTCGACAGCTACTACACCACCAACAGCCCGGAGAACCAGCATTACACCGAGCTCATATTCCAGAGGCTCCGGGAGAATGGGCACATCTACACCAAGGAGATAGAGCTCACCTACTGCGAGCACTGTGAACGATACCTCCCGGACAGGTACGTGAAGGGCACCTGCCCCATGTGCGGCGCCCAGGACCAGTACGGCGACGTGTGCGAGAAGTGCAACGCCACATACGACACTACCTGTCTCTTATACACATCTGACGCTGCCGACGAATTAGACGGTGTAGATCTCGGTGGGCGCCG
>CALGBN010000554.1 GCA_937877765.1 Candidatus Bathyarchaeota archaeon
CCATAAGATGAGTTTACCGAAGTGATCAATAAACCTATCCGAGGGGATGAAAACAAGAGGATAATCAAAATTCTCTATAAATAATGTAAATACTATTGGGTTTGGGTGGGTTTTCTTACATCTCTTTTAGGATGTTTTGGTCGTATTCCCGTTCGAATCGTTCTTTATGGATGAGAGATTCTCTGGCGAAACATTCCCAAACGAATCCTATCTCAGTGTCAGCGTATTCTTTACTCAATTTCATGTAGTAATCGTATATTCGTTGTTCTTGCTGGGCTGCGAATATCAAGATGTCCTGTATCTTTGATTTATCGGTTATTTTCTGGTCTATCAGGTTCTCGGCTATCTGGTAGTCCATGAAATTCAGTGGCATACTACAATATCCACCAAGCTCCTCTGATCTCTGCAGATATTCTTCATAGAATTTCACGTGTCCTTCCTTTTGCTCTACAAGATATTCTAGAAGCTTTTTTGATCCTGGATATTCTGCTTTCACCATTTTTTCTTGGTAGAATTCGGTTACCTCTTTCTCTATCTCAATTGCTTTCTTGATTGCGTCTCGTAGTGTAATTTGCATATTTTTCATTGGAAGAGGAGCATAAAACCCGTTGTTCTAACATCTAGTCAGACCTACAATTCTGTTTTTACCCTTGAGAACTGGGTGGCTTATTGAATAAACAAGCTAGTTTTGTTAATTAATCCTGTACCAGATAGATGGAGCTTTATTTTGAGTATTTGATTCACCAACGGTGTTGTTGGGTTAATGAATCGATTAATTAGAAGCTCTTATTTCGCCTTGTTTATATTCGACTCTACATCAAATTATGCGAGTTGAAACTCGAAGATACCGTATTAACAGCCTTTCAAGGTATAAGCGAGAGAAAATTCAGGCTCGCACTAAACGTATTAGGTATATTGATTGGTTGCGCAGCCGTTACTGGTCTCATTAGCATAACACAAGGTTTGACCGTAGAGGTTAGTGGTCAGCTTGAAATGTTTGGACCCACAAACGTGATGGTTATCCCCTATGAGATTAGAAGGGGACGAGGATTTGTCGGTGATAGCTTCAACTGGCGTGATGTCCAGATAATGGAAAATGTCCCTCACGTGAAATATATCGCACCGATAGTTTCTGCGGGTTATGCGAGTTATACAGTGCGTGGCGAGACCTATGTTGCGTTGATGTATGGCTCGACCCCAGAGTATTTTGAGATATTCAGCAGCTTCAACGTAGCCGACGGAAGATCATTGCTTCAGAGTGACTCAGGTGCTATAGTAATAGGGTATCTTGTAGCCGATCCAGATGATGATGGTGACCCCCTGTATGAGGTGGGTGATAGAATAAAGTTCACTTTCTATGTCGGCGGTGAAGAGCGTAGCTCTACCTTCCGTATAGTGGGGATACTTGAAAAGGTAGGCGGCACATTTGGCTCAGAGGATGACCGGAGTGTCGTTATGAATTTAAGAGACGCTCAGAGCACATTCGAGACAGGCAGCAAGATCGATTATGTTTCACTGCAAGTGAACGAGATGGATAACGTTGATCCTGTAGTCGAGGAGATCAAGGAAAAGTTCGATGACAAGGTCATGGCTATGAGCTACGATCAGATACAGGAACAAGTAGACCAAGTATTAGGCACCATAGAGGCGGTTCTCGGTGGAATCGCGGCGATCAGCCTCATTGTGGCTGGTGTTAGTATCATCAATACCATGACCATCAGCGTCATGGAGCGAACCCGCGAGATAGGCATACTCAAAGCTATTGGAGGTAAAAGCCAAGAAATACTGTTGATTTTCATCACAGAAGCCACAATCACAGGTATCACTGGTGGAGTATTAGGAGCCATTGTAGGTTTTGCAGCGGGATTATTCGTTGGAGACTGGATTGGGCTCCCTGTATCCGTTACTCCCAGCCTCGGGTTACTTGTAGTCGCTTTCGCCATGATTACAAG
>CALGBN010000555.1 GCA_937877765.1 Candidatus Bathyarchaeota archaeon
GCCTCAAAAGCGTTTTTGAAGAGATTGTTTAGCATACGCTGTATTTTGATCTTATCAAAATGCCACTCAAGAGGCTCTTGGCACAAGTTCTTTTCGACTTTGATGTTTTTTGGTTTAAGCATCTGGTTAAGTGACTGCTGAATCAGGGTATTTAGGTTCAAGAAACGGAGATCAATATTGGTAAGATTCTCAGTGTACACAAGATCCTCGATTAACTTGACCATATACTCGATGCTCTCGTTGATGATACGTATCATTTTCTCGTTTGTTGGATCCTTTTGGAGGATGAAAGCGGCGTTTCGTATGGTCTGTAATGGGCTTCTAAGATCATGTCTTACCATATTGGAGACTCTTCCAGCGCCTTCCAGAATACGTTTTATCTCCTTTTTCTGAACCGCTTTTAGCGCTTCCTCGTTATCGAAACTGTGTACCGCTGAAGCAATATGGTTTCCAAATATCTCAAGGAGCCGTCTCTGGTTTTCGTTAAAAACGAATTCCTGTTCCCTGAATATGCATATGACTCCGCGTTGATTCATGTTCTCTATTATTGGAACACAGAGCATAGCCATATCCTCACTTGCACAGTTATTGGTGCAGTCAGTCTCTGAGATGAAATCCCGGAGGCAACACGTCTTCACCCGATCTATTTGGGATAATTTTCTGATATACTCCTCAGAAAGTTTCTCGCTTATCTCACCCCAAACCTGAATCTTGGAATAATCATCCCCATCTCGAAGAATCAAAACACCTTGAGAGAAACCCAAGCTATTTTTCAAAGCATTCTCAGTAATAGACCCCAAGTCCTCGTAATTCTCCGCCTTGGCGATACTTGAAGCATAATAGTGGAGAATGCTAAGCTTGTTCTCAAGATTACGTCTCTCGGAGACATCCCGTAAAATCAGACACCTTGACGCAGGTCTTCCACGCCAATCACGAAGATCAAATGAAGACAGGTCAAAACAGAGCCCATTAACTATAACCTCTGTAGGATCATCGGCGTGACCGATTATCTCAACCCGCTCAGCCAGATTATTGATGCTTCTACCCTCAATATCATCCTTGGGTATACCAAACTCGTTTGTGATAATCTGTCGGGCCGCGGGATTACTGTGAATAATAATCCTTTTCTGGTCTATTATGAGAACAGCGTCATTCATCTTACCCAAGATGTTCGCATATTCTATGGGCATGATGTCGCCTATCCTAAACTCGGATGGGACAAAAAGCAGTAACCCGATGCATGTTAGACTGTTTATTGTTGGACTGTAATCGATATATTGATTCGTTGAGAGGAAATTAAAATAAATGCTCGAAAAAAGAGGCAATAAAACCAATCCAGCGACAAGATACAAACGGTTCTTCAACGCAGGAATATCCTTGACAAACTTCCTTAACGCATAAAGACTACTAAGGATGATAGCCGCATACCCATACAATAAGAATAGAGTAAACCCAATGCCATAATCCTTGAGCAAAGGCAGCTGAGACCCCATATAATTTATCGAGACTCCACTGAAAATCAAGCCATGAGAATCATTAGTAGCAAGTAAAAACAACATAGCTAACCCGGGAAGCGTAAATAATGCGATTCCTCTTCGCCCAGTTAACTCCTCATTCTCGGTCAAGTGAGCGATTAAGACAGGCCACAACATGATTAACGATAACCCAATGAGTTGCACCTTAGCCCATACGAACTTGGTAGAGATAGTGGTAAAATACATCTCCATCGCGTACCCATACGCCCAGACGCTAGCTCCAGTGAGCAGAAACATCACGAACAGTGCCCGTCTATAGGGCCTCGTTAACGCGATGTAGGCTGCTATGAAACTATTGATTACGGCTAGCAATAGGTTTAGCAGTATGAGCTCCATCGGGTTTCTACACAAGACACATGAAAAACAATTAAAATAATTGTTTACTGCAAATAAGGATTCCAGTTCCTTATACTAGGATAGACTGGCTTCCATATGGGATTACTATGGTTTTACGGCCTCTTCGTGACTGGATTGCCCGTTGATACGCTTCATTAGCCGTCCTAGCGTTATCTAGACCAAGGGAATCGACAAGATAACCCGGTAATGCCGAGACCAATGTGACTCGATTAGTCTTCTGAGTCTTTTTTAAGACAGCTAATGTCTCAGCTCCAATCATATACCGCCGCTTCAACTCGCGGATATCATCAACTCTGGCGAGCTGTGTGAAGGCTTCTGCACCTAACCCATTGACACATTGGGCTAGTAGGACTATGGTTCCATTGCGTTTGGCCGCCTTTGAGGCGTTTTGGAGCGCCCAGAGGCTTTGGTATAGGCTTTGGTCAAATGGTGCACCGCCTGCACTTACTATGACTATGTCTGCGTTGCCTTCTGTGG
>CALGBN010000556.1 GCA_937877765.1 Candidatus Bathyarchaeota archaeon
GGCAGCGTCAGATGTGTATAAGAGACAGATTCTTTCTTTAACATAGGACCAACAAAGTATCCGACAACAACGCCGATTACCAGTGCTGCAACTGCTGCAAGCTGCATTGTGCTAGCTGAACTCTGCGCCGCCGCAACATCTGCCTCCAGACTTGCGACATCGGATTCTAGTGAAGTGACATCTGCTTCAAGATCACTTATTGTGCTTGCTTGTGCAGCTACTTCATCTTCTAGGTCGCTCACATCTGATTCTAGTCCCGCGATCTCTGTGTCCTTGTCCATGATTGTTGATGCTTGATCTAGGATAGTTGCTCCGAAAGTTGTGCCATACTTTAGTATGTTTTCAACTAGATACTGTCCTTGCTGTGGGTTAGCATCAGCACCATATCGATCTGCTCTAATCATCTCAGGTGCATAGAGTCCCATGTATTGATCGAATGGGGCTTCCCCTGCTGCAAAAATGGTATTTCCGTTTGCATAGTCTACCTCTGCTGCGAGTAGGGGGAACTCTCCCTCCGATCCAGCCTCCATAACTGAAGGTGTTGGCTCGCTATTGTCAACTACAACTCCAGTTTCACTGGTGGTCATAATGACATATACATCATCAACACTATCCTCCATCAAGTTAACGTAAGAACCTCCATCATAACCGACAACTATGCCTGGTCCGTGGAATAGCCCTCTCTCGACGCCCGTAACAAGGAACTCCATTTCTGGTGCTACGTTTGTTGAGACTCCGAGAACCCTATAGGGTGCTCCGCCGTTGCTTTCTGCGTCTTCTGCTGAACAGTCATCGATGCGTAGTTTTGCGCCGATTGCCTCTAGAACCGCGTTTGCTTGGTAGATTCTGAGGTGGTCTGTTCCATAGTCGCTATCAGCTGATACATAGATGGTTTTTCCGCCTTGGCTTAGCCAAGAATCTATTGCGTCAAGCTCATCAGCAGTATACACGATAGAGGAGTCGCTTAGGCTCATCATGAGCATGCTTGCTCCTGATAGATCACTTGAAGTAATATCACCTAGGACAACTTTCCACTCATAAGCTGTTAGATTCATCATTGCTTTTAATTGAGTGTCTGGCTCAAGAGCTCCTTTCAGGTGTGCGACCACAACTGGTTTTTCGTGATTTGCTCCTGATACTGGTAGAGCTGCTAGAGTTGAAAATGCTAGAATTGTTAGTACAACTAGTGGGATTATTTTTCTTTTCAATGTAATCTCCGTTCGATCATACGCTTAGAGTATTAAAAATTCTTCCACGGCTACTGGTAAACATTAAATGTGTAGTTACGCATTGTCAAAGTCGGTGTAATCATTGGACAAGCGTATAATTGTCGGTATTATCGGCGTTTTAATTGTAGTTGGAGGACTCTATGTATTCGTATTCAATAATCCCACGACTCCACCGGGTGATGGAGTTGATGATGGCGATGGAACAGATCAACCAACGCCTCAAGCGACTATTGAGGGTGTGATTACTGATGAGGCGGGTGATCCGGTTTCTGGGGCTACCGTTGAACTTGATGGTGAAACGGTTACAACTGGTTCAGATGGTTCATACAGTTTCACAGTTGATGTTGGATCATATACATTGACGGTGAGTAAGGATGGATATAAGGATGAGACTTCAACAGTAAGTGCAACATCAGAGGATACTTACACAGTTGACCTTGCGATAATGCAGACAGAAAACGGCGATGACAATGAACCCGATGTCGTTGAGATAAAGATAATCACAAGACACGGCAGCGACATTTTGTTCAAGGCAAGGGCAGCCTTCCTAGAGACAGATATAGCCGCCGAGTATGGTATTACAGATCGCGAGCAAATCAAATTCCTTGGAGTCGCAAGTAGCCTATGGGCGGATACCATAACCCGAAGCGGTGATGTTGATGTCGCTTGGGGTGGAGGTCCAGTAGTATTCGATCTTGTAAATAACGATGATTTACTGGCTCCTTTAACCAGTGATGCCATAACTTCAATACTTAACGAGTTACCTGATGAGATCAGCGGTGCTCCTGCTAAACGATACAAAGAAGGAGAGGTTGTTTGGGTTGGAAGCGCGATAAGCTCATTCGGTTTCACTATTAACACAGAGTTCCTAGCCACAGAAGAACTAGTGCAACCAAAAACTTGGGACGACCTTGGAAACGAGACATATGCTCAGTTTGCGCTCTTCCCAAGCGTACCCGTTATTGGTACAGCTGACCCGACCCTCAGTACAAGCAACACAAGAATGTTTGAGATCATATTACAGACATATGGCTGGGAGGAAGGATGGAAACTATTAACCCGAATAGGGGCAAACGCGAGAATCTACGATAGATCAGAGTCAGTACGAGATGCTGCTATTCAAGGTACAATCGGAGCAGGTACAACAATTGACTTTTATGGATACACTGCACAGCTTGAGGTTCCTGAACTCTGTGAATATGTATTACCTGAAGATGGCACTGCTGTAAACGCAGACCCAATTGCTTTGGTGTCAACAAGCGATAACCCAGAGGCAGCTCAAGCATTCATAGCCTGGGTATTAAGTCCAGACGGTCAGAAAATATGGCTAGATGAATCCATAAACAGGATGCCCATGAACCCGGCGGTCTTTGATACAGACCTAGGTCAAACAAGAGACGACCTTGAGGCAAGCTACTCCGCTACCATGGAGGCGACAACCATCGAGTTTAGTGACTCCTTAGCTTTGAGCTACGAGACGACAATGATGTTCTTCTTCAAGGGAACGCTAGTAGAGGCACAACAGGACCTCATTGATACTTGGATAACAATCGTAGACGCTGAAAGTAATGGCGACATAACCCATGAAGAATTTCTGGAACTTGCGGACATGATGGGTGATCCACTGGAGATAACTTTCACAGACCCTGATTCCGGAGATACTGTGATGTTTACAGAGGAGTATGCCCAAAGCATCAATGACAGGATAACAACCGATGCAGTGTTCAAGGAAACTATGAAAAACGCTTGGCGTGAAGCTGCTATTGCGCGGTATGCTAGCGTCCTCGATGCATTAGATAGTTATACGGGTTAGAGGTAACGTGATGACTCTTCCGGATTCTTTTTCATTTCAAGAGAGATTGGCCAAGATCCGGCGAGAGTTTGATCTCTTAACCATTATACAGACCCTTATCGGGTACAGTTCATTGATTGTTTTTTTATTGCTGCCCCTTCTTAGTATGTTTGTACAGGCTTTCATCTATCAGACAAAGATAAGTCTGTACTGGTTCTGGAGCATAATCTCCAGTTCTGACTATTTCAGCATCCAATCCACCGGTGGACGTATGTTGGAGCTAAGAAGAGGAATCATGATCCTTTGGGGAACCGATCATGGCATATTCCTGAACAGCTTGATTGTTGCATTCAATGTCACAATAGCTTGCTCAGTGATTGGCGTAGTGCTTGCCATGATAATGGGGCGATACAACTTCCCAGCAAAAAGAGTATTCCAGATAGTATTATTGGTACCATTACTCGCAACTCCATTCGTGAACGCCTACGTTATCGGAAAATTGTTCAATCCTAGAAACGGGTTGATAAACTGGCTCCTAAACGACGTGCTAAGATTAATTCCATGGCGACTTGACATTGATGGCTTATTTGGGATAGCTGTCGCTCAAACCCTCGCATATTACCCAATAGTCTATATGAACACAGTCGCGAGTCTAAACAGCATAGATCCGAGTCTTGAAGAGATGGCTGAAAATCTTGGAGCAAAAGGATTCCGCTTATTCAGAACAGTAACATTCCCCCTTATTGTGCCCGGATTAGCGGCAGGGGCTATAATGACGTTCATATTCAGTTTAGAGGATCTTGGAGCCCCCATTGGATTCGTTGGAGCTAGAGCAAACCCCCTCGCTAGAAGAGTGGTTAGTTATCAGATCTACAACAGCTTCGCTGAGGCGTTAACAGGGGGGATAAGTCCGAGGACGGCTGCGTTAGCTGTTTTGATATTGTTTGTTACTGCCTTGAGTTATATCTGTCTCTTATACACATCTGACGCTGCCGACGAATTAGA
>CALGBN010000557.1 GCA_937877765.1 Candidatus Bathyarchaeota archaeon
GCAGAAGACGGCATACGAGATGTAGAGAGGTCTCGTGGGCTCGGAGATGTGTATAAGAGACAGGTCATGCTTGACCCAGCTGGTGAGTGGAATGTCTACACAGGAGGATGGGGTATTACACGAGACCCAGATCACCTGACAGACTTCTACCACAGCAAGGAATTCGACCCAGAGTGCATTGGAGGATGGAGAGGATATAACTATCCAGGCTTCGTCAATGAGACCTACGATGAGCTAGGAGACATATTAAAGACTGCAAGTAGCTTCGAGGATGTGAAAGACGCAGCCTTCGAGATGCAGGAGATTCTAGCCGAGCAGGTTCCAGGAATACCTGTTTATGGTTTTATAGGCGTCAAAGCCTATAGCGCCGACTGGACAGGAGTAGTTAACGAGGTGGGACAAGGAATCAACAGCTGGTGGAGCACATTAAAAATGCACCCAACTGATTTCGACTCAGGTGGAAGGATCGAGTACGGCATCAAGTCCGACATCGAAACCCTGAACCCACTGACAGCTACATGGACATACACATGGGAAGTGCTAGACAAAATCTATGAAACCCCATATCTGTACAACCCATACGACCTCAGCGAGGACTGGGGCGGAGTTGCAGAGTCATGGGAGATCGAAGATTGGACAGCACCAGATGGTACACCTGGAACAAAGGTAACATTCCACTTTGTAGACTATGCGAAGTGGCATGACGGAGAGCCCTTCACAGCGGAGGACATGAAGTTCACCTATGAGTACATCCAGGACTACGAGGTCCCAAGGTACTTGCCCAACGTACAGTTCATAAAAGATCTGAAGATGCCCGATGACTACACACTTGAGGTCTACCAGAACACAACCAGCTACTTTGCCTTCCACTACATCAACATACCCATACTACCAGAACACATCTGGTCAGATGTAGGAGCAAACTGGCAGGACTATGATCCAGTAACAGAAGGAGAACTAATCGGTCTTGGACCCTGGGAGTTCGTAGAGTATGTACCAGGAGAGTACGTACACCTAGTAGCCAACAGGGACTACTTCCTAGATCCAACCGTTCTCAAAGAGCAAGAGATCCTAGCCCTTGAAGAACAGCTTGGAGAGGCAGCAGAAGCAGGTGAGACCGCGGTGAGTGATATTGCTAGTCTGAGAACCCAGTTATCTGACTTAGAGGATGAACTAGCTCAGGCTTCGTCTGATAACGCGGCTGAAATCAGTGCCCTCGAGACTCAGATTTCTGATCTTGAGACTGAGATAAGTACTCTGGAAAGCGGATTAACCAGTGCATCTAACATAGGCTACGCGTCGATAGCGATTGCTGTGATCGTTGGAGCTATAGCGATATTTATGGCTCGGCGAGAACAGTAGCTATCATACCCTTTTTTTTCTTTCAAGATGATACTCGAAGGATTGAAGGCATATGACGATGAGAAACTTCATAATTAAACGGGTCCTTTACAGCATCCTATTACTATTCTTTGCACTCACACTCAACTTTATCATATTTAGGATGGCTCCGGGGAACCCGATTCAGATCGTGGCTAGCGCAAATAGACTTGAACCCGAGATGGTTGACCGTCTCATAGAGCTATGGGGATTAAACGAGCCATTGCACATTCAATATATTAGATACATTCGTTCCACCCTCACATGGAACTTTGGTTATAGTTATTATTCGCTTGAGCCGGTTGCCCGTGAGATAAGTGAAAGACTTTCTAACACCATCTTGTTGATGGGTTCCTCACTGGTGTTTGCTTGCATATTTGGTACTATCTTCGGAATTTATTCAGCTTACAAGCGTGGAAGCTTATTCGACTTATCATCAGTGACAGTATCATTGTTCAGTTTCGCTTTACCGACCTTCTGGATGGGGTTACTATTGATCTATGTTATGAGTTATCTCTTGGGGATTTTCCCCCTTGCAGGCACCATGTCCCGCCCCCCACCTGTTGATCCCATATTACGCGTATTGGATTTGGCTTGGCACCTATTCCTGCCGGGGCTCACTTTGTTCCTATTCCAGTATGGGTTCTGGCTTCTCATGATGAGAAGCACCCTATTGGAGGCATTACATGAGGACTATATCCTCACAGCGAGGGCTAAGGGCGTTGATGAGCGAGGGATCTTATTCAAGCACGCGTTCAGAAACGCGATGCTACCCCTTGTGACTAATATAGCCATTCAGATACCGGGGGTCTTAAACGGGGCCATACTCACTGAGACAGTTTTTAGCTGGAGAGGTCTTGGGCTTTATACTTGGAATGCCATTCAGTTCAATGATTATCCTGTTTTGCAGGCGCTGTTTTTTATATTCGCACTAGTCACGGTTCTATCTAACTTCTTTGTGGACATAATTTACGGGTACATTGACCCGAGGATCAAGTATTGAGGTGACCATGATGGAGAAATCAGCTAGAAGAAAAAGAATGAACCTCCTCAAAGCACAGGCTAAAGGATTCTGGGATGTCTATAAACAGAACAAGAAGGGATTATTTGGACTTGGATTGATAGCCTTCTTCTTAGTTTTCGCATATTTTGGACCCATGTTAAGCGATAATGACCCCGTGCATGATTGGGATGTTGGGGGTAGAAGGGTACCTCCAAGCTGGTTTAGGAGGCTACCCGGTTATGAACATCTTGTCCCTAATCTTTACCCTGTTGAGGAGTCTGGGTTTTATGATGCCTCAGAGTTTGAAGTATGGGATATTGATGCCTCGAGTAGTATTTCGTTGAGTTATTCGGATGATGGTTTCCCTGATGGAAGTGGACCAGGTTCAATGAAGATTACACAGGGAAATGGCGGTGAAGTGGAGACTATTACTGTTTCTAAGACGTTTAACTGGGATTATGATAATCCACCTAAACGGTTCACGGGTGAGTTCGGGTTCAAGGCAGAGGACCTTGAGGATTCGACCATCGACTTGAGTCTTGTTCTTGTGGATACAGATGATAATCGGTATGTTTTGTGGGAGAGAGAGGTTCGATCTGATACAGAGTGGGAGCAGCCAGAGTACAAGGTCGACTCATACTCAATACGAGTAAAGATGTTGTTCCCAGAAGGCGTGCTAGCGGACCCTGCTCAAAAGATATTCAGTAAAAGCGGTGAATATGAGTTCAAGCTTGTCGCGGCTTTTGATGGGAAAGGATCAGGTTCACCTGTGCTGTTGATTGATGATTTGAACATTGAGCTCATGGGAACATGTTTCGGATTACTTGGAACCGACCAGTGGGGTAGGGATGTTTATAGTCAGTTAGCCCATGGTGCCAAGATCAGCCTCTTTGTTGGGTTGATGTCTGCCATCATTTCCGTTACAATAGGACTTGTGGTTGGACTATTCGCCGGCTTCATGGGGGGAATAGTTGACGAGGTGTCCATGAGGTTCGCGGATATGTTGCTCGTAATACCCAGCTTGCCATTGCTGCTTGTATTAATCGCAATACTTGGTCAGAGCATTACTAACATAATTATCGTCATCAGCTTGTTAGGCTGGATGGGATTCAGCAGAACAGTACGAAGCCAAGTACTAAGTCTAAAGGAGAGGGCTTTCATCGAGGCAGCACGTGCAGCCGGCGGATCAACAGTGCACATTACACTGAAACATATTCTACCAAACGTGATGGGACTCGTCTACGTCAGTCTAGCTACAAATGTACCGGGGGCGATCACCGCCGAGGCATCACTGAGCTTCCTAGGCTTGGGAGACCCCAATATAATGAGTTGGGGGCAGATGCTTCACGATATAGTATTCTACGCAGCAATAAAGGAGCTTTACTGGGTAGTTCCACCGGGACTCTGTATCTGTCTCTTATACACATCTGACGCTGCCGACGAATTAGACGGTGTAGATCTCGGTGG
>CALGBN010000558.1 GCA_937877765.1 Candidatus Bathyarchaeota archaeon
GAGAGGTCTCGTGGGCTCGGAGATGTGTATAAGAGACAGCTCCTACAAGCATCTCGCTCATGTAGGCGACTGCTAGTGTTGCTGCGAGTAGGACCATGATTGATTTGTTTGTGGTCCAGTGGCGTGCGTGTTCATGGGTTTCATCTTCTCCCTTGTGTTTTCCGCCTATGTAGAGGTGTTTGTGGGTTTTCATGCTGAAGATGAGGCTGATCAGGTACGACGCCATCAATAGGATTGCTACTGCTATGCTGACTTCTTCCAATACTATGAACTCTGTATTGTTTGAGACTAGGGAGAATGTTGCCGGTAAAACCAATCCCATGATGGCTATTGTAAGCAGCGAGGCGTTTGTACCCGCTGCTACTCCGTTGAATGTTTGTTTTTCTTTGCCCCACCCACCATAGATGAAGCTGAGTCCTAGTACGAATAGGAAGTTGCTTACGATTGAACCAGTTATGGATGCTTTCACGACGTCTACCAAGCCCCGTTGAAGCGCGAATATTGCTATGATGAGTTCTGTTGCGTTTCCGAACGTGGCGTTCAGGAAGCCTCCAAGACCTTCTCCGAGTTTCAGGCTGAGTTCCTCTGTTGCAACTCCCATCCATTTTGCGAGGGGTATGATTGATGCAGCGCTTCCGATGAATATCCAGAGGGGGTCCATCTGAGTGTACTCGAACGCTATGGTGATGGGTATGAATATCATCAATAGGTTTACTGGCTCGATGTCGCGTAGGCTCTGCGTAGCAGAGCATATGGAGCCACGTTTTTAGGGTTAACGCTATGGGAGATATTTTAGCTTTGAAGGGTCTCTTTTTTGTTTATGATTGATTACAAGGTTATTGAGGAAAAGCTGGGTGCCAGCATTATAAGCGATGTACTGGACGGGCTGGGTATTAGAGGTCAGTCTATGGATACCACCATAAGACCCATCGCAGATGATATGACTGTAGCGGGAATCGCGGCTACAATGCTGATGTCAGACCAGTTTGACCATGAGAAGGACACTTTTGAGGTTCAATTCAAGGCAATAGATGCATTACAGCCGGGGGAGGTCTTGATGGTATGCAGCAATGGTAGTGATAGGGCTGCTCTCTGGGGTGAGCTACTTACTACGGCTGCTCGTTACCGTGGAGCAAAGGGTGTGGTTATTGATGGCATCGCACGTGACATTAAGCTAATCCGTGAGGTCGGGTTCCCCGTCTTCTGCTGTGGTATCAACTGTATCAGCAGCAAGGGACGGATTACAGCGATTGACCATGGATGCCCAGTAAAGATTGGAGGCGTAATGATTTATCCGGGTGACTTGGTTGTTGCTGACTTGGATGGTGTGGTGG
>CALGBN010000559.1 GCA_937877765.1 Candidatus Bathyarchaeota archaeon
AATTATAGGTGCAGCCCCCTTTTGTGTGCTAACAGGATCGTTTTTCGTGATTTAACTCATTATTCTCTATATCTTTATTGGCAAGGGTGTACTTGACACGACCGCAAATTCTTGACGTAGCATTTTCATAAGGATAAAAAAGATAGCAACATGACTCAGTGTTCCAATTAAACCGATTGCACCAAGGGCATCAGGCATGGTTTTTGTATTCAATAATAGCGCTGGAACTGATAGAATCATCAATATTATGGTCCAGAGATAAACAGAGTACCCGTTTAGATGAAGAATCGACTGGGTCTTCTGTTTTATGCTCAAATTGCTTTGAATAATTTCTTTGAACAGCTTCTTGCTACACTGTATGCTACCTTTAGCCCATCGCCGCTGCTGAATCCTGTAGTCTTCTATTGTGGGAGGTATCTCACCTGGGACTACAATATCACGTATGTATGCTGCTTTCCATCCTAACATCTGTATCCTGTAACTGATGTCAAGGTCCTCAGAGAGGGTGTCTGCTTTCCAGCCTCCAGCATCAATTATTGCTTTTCGTCTCATAACTCCGCAGCTACCATTGAAGTTGATTAACAGGTTTGATGCGTTCCTTCCTACCTGCTCGATATAATGGTGCCAGTCCAATGCCAAGGCGATAGCTCTGGTTAACTTATTGAATCCTTTATTGATGTGTCCCCATCTTGTCTGAACTAAACCAATCTCTGGATCAGACTCCATTATGGAAATCACTCTTCTCAAAAAATCTGACTCCGGCAAAAAATCAGCATCAAAAATGGCAAAATACTCTGCATCGCTTTGATTTAACCCGTTTTGTAGTGCTCCAGCTTTGAAACCTTCTCTTGACTCTCTTCGAAGCACCTTAATGAACTGCTTGTCAGTTGTCTTTTCATCAATTATCTCCTTTGTTTCATCGCTACTATCATCGAGTACCTGTATCTCAAGAGAATTATGTGGATAATCAAGTTTCACAACATCATCAATAAGTCTTGAAACTACTTCTTTTTCATTATAGACTGGAAGCTGAACAGCCACCTTAGGATAGTAGGTTAGTTCAGTTACTCTACGGTCCCTATATTTTCGCGTTGCCCATGTCAAGTATAGATTATTCGCTGAGTAGACCAGAATCAAAACAGAGAAAACAGTGAACAAACCACTGATCAAATACGCTATTTTATACCCCAGTAAAAGAATGAAACAAGTTATAGTTATTGTTTTTTATGAAAGAAAGGATTAAACTTCTTCTTCAAGAATATCTATCACATAAAGCAAAGCGTTTGCGATAACTGCGTTCTCCCAGTTCTCTGTTTCTGTGACCATTTGAAGCCCTAGTTTAATTGCTTCCACTCCTTTCTCAGGTGGCGCGATGGGGTCAACGATAATATAGTTTTGTGCTATGAAACTTACCTTTGATAAAACAGTCATGCCTGGCTCCAGTTCGTTGAATAAGACATTTTCACGGTTGAACAAAATGACTCTGCCGTCTTTCATTCGGCTAATTATGCTATCACCTTTTCCCTTTAATACGAGAACTGTAAGCTCGTCACCCAGACTTACGTCCGGGGTTGAATCTATATTATACAATTTAAATCACATAGACATTTTATATTGGGTTATTTAATTAATGTGGTAAATTTGTATAAAATTACCCGTGATATTTGGATAAATGCTGTCTTTTTTCATCTAGCTAAAAACCAAAATACCTCATATCACTAGTGATATGCTTATATTCTTCAAATCTCATAGTAACGCGAATAGAGGTCAAATAGATGTCACAGTCACCGGGAAAAGTGCCACGAGGATTCACACGCTACTATGTACTATATCTATTATCCGAAAATGAGCTAACAGGCAAGGACATAATCGATGAATCCGTCGAGAGAAGTGAGGGTGACTGGTCACCGTCCCCTGGGTTGATTTATCCCCTTTTAGGACGACTTGTGCGAGATGGTCTTATCAAGGAACTTGATGGTGGAAAATTTACTATCACCGAAGATGGTTTGGATGAACTTGCCAAGAAAGATGAGTTCCAAGAAGAGCTTGAGGGGCAACTTACTCTAATCAATAAACTAGGTCTGTCCATGTTCGCTGCTGGTAAGTTCCTTGCAGATGAGGCTATAGACAAGATAAGCGGCATATCTGCAACGGCTTGGGATAAGCTGACAAATCGTTCTCCTAGTGCACAACGCAGTTTTGAAGAAAAATATGAGCAGTTTTTGCGTGAGGAGCTTGAGAAGCTAAATCGTAAAAAAATGGAGAAACCGCAGGTTTCTGAAGATCCAGAGTGATTTAGGCGCTCTGAATACACATAGTTTTTCGTTTATCGGAGTCAAAGAATGTCTCACATATCCTTGACAATAAAGCATTTTTTTCGGTGTTGCACCGGCTCTCATTCCTTATTATACCTTTCGTATCGAAAAGAGTAACGTTTTTATTCATACGATGTGGTAGGGGTGGTGCGAGCAATCGCATCCGCTCATAGTCGGCGGCTCCGGTCTGACAAAGGCGTTTGCCTGTGGATGATGGATCGGGCTCCAGTAGCGGGTAAATGTATGAAGACGCGAATAAAGACAGGAATGTCTTCGTGTCTGAGAAGGGTCGAGCAGGAAGATTTCCTCGCTTAATTCTAAATTAACTACACAGTAGAAAGTACGATTGCGATCAAATTACATTCCGATTGATCCCGTCGGACCCCACTGCTATCGAGGTGGGACTAAGCCATGCTAGTCGAACGAACAGAACTATGTCTGTAAGTGGCACACTGCTCAGTAACACGTAGCTAACCTACCCTTAGGACGTCGATAACCCCGAGAAATTGGGGCTAATAAGCGATAGATGTGATGTCCTGGAATGGTATCACGTCTAAAAGTATCTCATACATGTTTGAGTTACGCCTAAGGATGGGGCTGCGGCCGATCAGGCAGTTGGTGAGGTAATGGCTCACCAAACCTTTGACCGGTACGGGCCATGAGAGTGGTAGCCCGGAGATGGACACTGAGACAAGGGTCCAGGCCCTACGGGGCGCAGCAGGCGCGAAACCTCCTCAATGCACTAACGTGCGAAGGGGTTACCTCGAGTGCCGCCTGAAGAAGGCGGCTTTTCCATGGTCTAAAAAGC
>CALGBN010000560.1 GCA_937877765.1 Candidatus Bathyarchaeota archaeon
ACACTTGAAACACCTCTATTTGAGGGTGGAGAAACCATGATTCTTAGCGTCTATCGGTTGGCTTCAAGAAATTTGATTAAACCATCACGTAAAACTATGTTTACCGTAGCTACTCCTAGATAGTGCTTTGCGGCGTGCATAACGAGGATCTATTCGGGTTCCACCTAGACGTTCTGGTCTCTACTGGTTGGTGGTGCTCCCGCCGGGATTTGAACCCGGGTTCTCCGGCTCGAAAGGCCGGAATGCTTGGCCGGTCTACACCACGGGAGCGGTGCACCCCCTTTTGGGGGGAGTGCTTATATTTGTTTTCTGGTGGGGGTAGTTTTTATATTGGGGTGGGTGGTTATTGGCTTTGCGCAGAGGGCCTGTAGCTCAGTTTGGCCTAGAGCACCTGGCTCATAACCAGGGGGACATGGGTTCAAATCCCTTCAGGCCCACCACTTTCTAATCAGAACCACTCGTAATCCCTTTTAGTATGATTATCAGTAGGGCTACGCCGCCTAGAAGTGTTACTAGTGTTATGAGGTCTTGTGTTAGTATGTTTGTTGTACTGATGATTATTGAGAGTCCTATGATTAATCCCATGCTCAACAATCCTAAGAACATTTTCCAGCCCGTGTTTTCCAGTGATTTATTGATCTCAGCTACCTCCGGCACAGTAACCTCCATGCGGGACTGCCCGCTACTGATGTTTTCTAAAAACTTTCTCAGCGCCTTGGGGAATCTTAGTATCTCGCGTGTGATGTTGTTTCTTGTTTGTTCTAGGGATTCTTGACTGAATAGTGATTGACGCATCAGGTTTCCGATATATGGTTGTATTTTCTGCATGAAGTTGAATTCAGGGTCCAGTGTGAATCCGATATCCCCCACCATGGTGATTACTTTGATCATTAACATGAGGTTGCCCGGCATCCTGATATGGTATCGATATAGAGTGCTGTTTAGCTGGTTCATGGATTCTTGGAAGGAGTAATCCTCTATTGAATAGTTCTCGGTCTCCTTCAGTGCCGCGTACATCTCATCCTTGAGACCGTCAATATCCTCTGATGCTATCTCGATGTCAAGCTCCTCAAAGCTATCCAACAACAAGTCAATATCGCTGGTTACTAGGCCATATATAACGCGAGTATAAGCATGTCTGCGCTCTGGACGAAGGACTCCCACGAGCCCAAAGTCAAAGAACACGATTTTTCCATCATCAGTTACACGTATGTTGCCGGGATGAGGGTCTCCATGATAGAATCCATCAGTGAATATCTGCTGGATATACGCCTCAAAACCAATATTCGCTAATTCCTTTAGATCATGTGTCTCTTTAAGTACCTCAACATTATCGATCCTAACGCCTTCAACATACTCCATTACAAGTAGACGGGGACCAGTGTACTCCCAGTACACCTTGGGTATCTTAACAGAGGTCATATTCTTCAAGTTGTTTGCGATTATCTCGGCGTTCTTTCCATCACGTACGAAGTCTAGCTCCTTACGCATTTGCTGACTGAACTCCTCGATAACCCCTACCGGGTTATAGGGACGGAGATAAGGTATGGATTCTTCCGCTCTTTGGGCAAGATTAGCTAGTATTGTGAGGTCAACCTCAATTAGCTCTCTTATGCCCGGGCGCTGAATTTTGAAGACTACATCAGAGCCATCCATCAAAGTAGCCCTGTGAACCTGACTAAGGCTAGCGGCTGCAAAAGGCTCAGGGTCAACAAAAATGCAAAACTCACCTACTTCACCACATGTCTCTTCTATGACAGTCTTTACTTCACTATAATCGACCGGCTTGACATCATCAGTTAGAAAAAGAAGCTCCTCGATCAAAGCTACAGGTAACAGGTCTCTTCTTCCACTTAGAATCTGACCTAGTTTAATGAATGTGGGTCCAAGCTCCTCAATGGCTAACCGTATACGTCGATAGATATCTTGACTCTCTACATCGGCGTCTTTTAGGAAATCTGGTCTTTTATCCTCAGGGTATAGCTCCTCTAGGAAGATTCCGAAGCCGTATTTGGATAAGATTCCCGCTATCTGGGCATACCGTTTTAATCGATTAACCATATACAAGGATTAAGGAAAGATAGTTAATAAAACAAGCCTCATAGTCCCAGTCGGTATAAATGGATTGAAAGCTTTTAGTATTCTAATAACGGATAGATAATGAGAACTTTGGCGAAAATTCTTGTTGTTGATGATGAAAACGATATACTGGAAATGACCAGCATTATGCTCTCAAGTTCAGGACACGAGGTGCAAACCGCCTCAGACGGAGAAACCGCCCTCGAAATAGTCAGTAATAACCCAATTGACCTCATTATACTGGACGCTGTAATGCCGGGAATGCATGGATTAGACGTTTGCCGAACATTGAAGCGAGATCCCAAGACAAGAGCGATACCAATTATCATATTCAGCGCGTTGGGAACAGGTGTAGACATGATGCTGGACGACCACGATAAGGCGAATGCCTATATCAGTAAGCCTTTTACTCGCAAGGTTCTCCTTGAGAAAGTCAATGATCAATTGGAGTAATTGATTCCTTATTTATCCAGTGTTTTTCATGCGTTTTCATGGTTTCACCGCGTCCTGATAGAAACCTTTTAAATTAGACGGCTCGTTACACTCGTAGAATCCAAGGAAACTTGGGCATTACATTTACGAGTGAACAGCATGTTTGACGAAGAAAAACCAGAAGTCCTCGACGAAGAAGAGGAACAGGAAGAAGAGCCTGAAGAAACAGTAGAAGAGGTTCCAGAGGAAGAAGAGGAAACCCCAGTAGAAGAAGAGACAGAGGAGCCTGAAGAAACAGTAGAAGAGGAAGAGGTTCACTACGAAAACGCAGTCAATAAAGGCGACTTTTTGAAGGTCGAGATGACCGGCATGAGCGAGGAGACCGAAGAGGTCTTTGAGACAACAAACGAGGAAGAGGCACAGGAAGCTGGAATCTGGGAAGAGGGAAGAACCTATGGTCCAAGACTAGTCATAGTTGGAGACGGTTTTGTTCTAAGAGGACTCGATGAACGACTACCAGGAACACCATTCGATGAGGAAGTTGAGATCGAGATTCCACCAGAGGAGGCTTTTGGTGAGCGTAATACAGCTGATGTACAGATGATCCCATACCGTGTACTACGTAGCAAGGGCGTAAACCCATATGTAGGTGCGGAGCTTGAGATCGATGGACGCCCAGCTATTGTTCGCAGTGTCGGAGCAGGCAGGGTACAAGTAGACTATAACCATCCACTGGCTGGTCGGAAGATTGTGTACAAGCTTAAAGTCGTAGAGCACATCACTGATGATAAGGATAAGATCAGGGCGCTCATTGGGCGTAGGTTCCTTGGTATAGAAACAGAGGAGTTTGATGTCAAGAAAACAAAGAAGAAACTTAGGATCGGTATCCCCGACCAGATTTTCTTCGGTGAGAACATCCAGATCGCCAAACGTGGCGTCGCACTGGACCTACTCAGGTACTTTGAGGATATCGACACCGTCGAATACTACGAGACAATCAAACGTTCCTAAACTTTCTAGGGGAAATACCCCATGAAAACTGAGGCAGCTATAGTTGGAGCCGGACCAACAGGGCTCTTGGCTGCTGAAACAATTTCTAAAAAAGGCTACAATGTAGCTGTTTTTGAGGAGCATAAACGGGTAGGGTATCCTGTTCACTGCGCGGGGATGATCAGCGTTGAAGGATTCAAACGACTCGGCGTTGAGCCTGATCCATTGTTTCACCAGAACACGGTTTATGGTGGAAGAGTATACAGTAATGACGGAAGCTGTTTAACCATCAAAGATAACAAGCCACGAGCCTATATCATCGATAGAGGCTCATTTGATAAACATCTAGCTGATCGTGCTGTGGATGCTGGAGTAGATATTTGTCTCGGTAGTAGGGTTGAAGAGATAGTATTAAAACAGGGAGTTGCTAGTAGTCTCAAGATTGACAGTTCTGATGTTAAATCAGAGGTTTTCATTGATGCAGAGGGAGCAAAAGGGAGACTATTAGCTCGTTCAGGAATAGATACGGGTCAACAGGGTGTCTATAATGGGTTCAACACTGAGTTATGCGTTGATTCTATCGAAGCCGATATGGTGGAAGTTTGGTTTGATACAGAGATCGCCAAGGATTTCTTCGTGTGGGTTATTCCAATCAGTGAGAACAGGGTAAGATGCGGACTAGGAACCTCAGAGAGCAACGGAGCTACAAAATTAAAGAAATTCGTAAAAAAACGATTCAACAAAGACTCCAACACTATCCATAGTGGACTCATCTGCACCGGGGGACCAGTAAACCAGACAGTTTACCCGGGTCTGATGCTTGTGGGAGATGTTGCAGGACAGGTTAAACCTACGACTGCTGGCGGCGTTGTAATCGGTGGTTTGTGTGGAAAGATTGCGGGAGAAACTACTGTAAAAGCGTTGGAGTCTGGGAATGTTCAGCTTCTTGATGAGTATGATTCGGCTTGGAGGGCAAAGTATGGCTCTGAGCTTCAGACTATGCTGTTCCTGCGTAGCATCTTAAACAGGATGGACAATGATAGGATGAACAGGATTTTCAGTGCTTTTATCGAGGAGGGGCTTGAGGATAAGTTCACGAGGCTTGTGGAGGATGGAGACATGGATATGCAGGCTGATGTCATCAAGCGAGCGGTTTCTGATCCTGTGATACTTGGAGCCTTGGCGAAATCAGCTGGGCGCATTGCTTTATCCGAGATATTATCTGTTTTCAGGTTCTAGTTTATATTAACCCAGAGTTTTTTCTCAAATATGAAGCCATTATCAACGAGCCATAAAGTCGCCGTATCTTTTGCTTTCTTTGTTAGTCTGGTTTCTTTGGTGTATGGTTTTATAGCAGGAGTTGACTGGGCGCTGAGGATCGGCAAGTACTCGTTACTTGGTTTTCTGGTTTTGTTCGCTTTATTGATTTTACCATACTGAGGCAGTGATCCTAAACTTGGTCCGGAGTTGGTGAATTGAAATCGTATTCCCATCGTGTAGAGGTCTACAGTGGAATTGAGATATGGTATGACCCGGTTAGAAACCAATACTATGCGTCCCACTGCGAGAACACCAAAAGAAGCAAAGACATTGAGACAGTGAAAAAATGGCTCAGAGAATACAAGCTCTAAACTTTACCCAGTTCTACACCTAGACTGTACGCCTCATCAAGCTTCTCAGGCAACTCATCGATGGGAATATCTCGACTCGTTTCCGGATCATAGGTACAGCATTCCAGTATATGCAGGTCGATTTTGAAGTGGGGGGCTATTCGTTTAAACATGCCAGCCGCTGACTGGTAGTGGTGACGATATGTGAACAACACAGCGAAGGTCTTGTTCTCGAATCCACTCCATGCGAGCGCCTCCATCCTGTCTTGTACTAGTTTTAGCTGTGCTGTGAGATAGCCCCAGTACATGGGAGAAGCCCATACTATGATATCTGAGGCTCTATATGCATTGTAGATTCCCTGCATATCATCCTGTATCTTGCAGTTATGTGGGGGGTCGCTGCAGCTTAGACAGCCTTGGCAGGGGGCTATCTGAAGTTCATTGATGTGGAAGTGTTCAACCACGTGTTTACCTGATAAGTTTAAGCCCTCTAGGAAGCGCTCAGCAAGAGTGTCGCTGTTTTTCCCCCTACGGGGGCTTCCATGAAGCACAGTAACCTTCATGGAATAATGACTGTGGCATCAGGTTATATTTTCTATGAAGGAACCGTGTTGGGATATCAGCACCCGTTGATGTCGAGAGTGCTGCTTATTCGGGTATATGTTTTCTCAACACCCTCATTGTCCACGGTGAGCTCTATGGCTTTCTCGGGGCAAGCCTCTACGCATCTACCGCATCCCCTGCATTCATCGGAGATGGTTGCATGGTTATCCTCGATGTTGATGGCGTTTACAAAGCAGGCATCAACGCAGGCTCCACAGCCAACACAGTTATAGGACTGTCTCTTATACACATCTGACGCTGCCGACGAATT
>CALGBN010000561.1 GCA_937877765.1 Candidatus Bathyarchaeota archaeon
ACACCGTCTAATTCGTCGGCAGCGTCAGATGTGTATAAGAGACAGATCCCATCCCTTGGACCGAGACACTCCAGTAGAGGCGGTATGGGTGTCGAATAAAGAAATCGTCAGGTGAAGATATCCAGATACCGTGACCCCTTATCGATTCAGCTGAAGCATACTCCATGTATTCTTTGAAGTAGTCTGCAGCTAGTTGCTCGGCTTCCTCGGAGCTAACCGTAGGAGGATCGAATACGGGTATCTCAGTTACCTCATTGAATTCGTTGTAATCCACTTGGGTCTCGCCTGTCTCTGTGTAGACGATTACTGCGAAATCTATGTTTGAGATTGTATAGTTACCTGAGTGCAGTCTCCATTTTACGACCCAGTTGGGTCCTTTTGGTCTGTATGTGTAGTACTTGAATGTGGGTTTGGATAGGTTTGGGTGCCCAGGTGGGTACTGTGTATCTGTTATGAGTTTCTGCTGTGCTAGTGTCTCGGCGAGGGCTGGAGTCATGGTGATATTTGTTTCGTTGGTGTTGTGTTGGTAGGTTGTGGTTTTGATGATGCTTTCTTGTTCGTCTAGCTGGGCTTCATAGAGCGTGTTTTTCTGTCTCCAGGTGTAGACGGTTATGGATTGGTCGAGTAGTTTATACTGTTTGATTCCTAGAAATTCTGCGTTGGCTGGTGTGTTTAACTGGTGTTTTACGCCAGATAGTTTGATGTATTCCTTTATTCGGGGGTCTGTCTGGTATACGTACGCTGCAGAGGCTATTATTATGATTAGAAGTATCGCTGTGATAGTTACTAACTGCTGTCTCGTCTTCAATGATCTCGACTCTTTGTTCATTATTTCAGGTTGATGTGTATATAATACTAATTTTTAGAACATCCACTCTACTCAGTTGACGTAACCAGCTTCATTTCCGCATTTTAAGGCAATCCCCAGGGAACGATCTCGCCGGTCGCCGCGTCGACGATGTAAAGCCCGGGCGGGGGTATAGAATGAGCTGATCCGACTCTATCAACGTCCACGTACCAGACGTACCTATAAGTCGAGTCGCCCACCACAACTGGGGAATAATCCGACACGGGCTCCTTCACCTGGTGCAGCACCTCACCACCGGAGCCACGATCCGTGGCCCAGAAATGCATGTAGTATAGGCGGGCGAATACCCTCATACCCGCTAGGTTCGAACTGTTCCACCCGCCGTGCTCCAACGAGATCAGGATCGCCTGAAGCTTCGACACAGGGGGACGGAGGGGGTCATCAAAAAGCCCGAGGAAGCTTGCCTCCAACTCTGAATATTTTACCTTCATCTCTTGGATTGTATTGTTTAAATCGTCGGAA
>CALGBN010000562.1 GCA_937877765.1 Candidatus Bathyarchaeota archaeon
CAAGCAGAAGACGGCATACGAGATGTAGAGAGGTCTCGTGGGCTCGGAGATGTGTATAAGAGACAGGTATGATAATTACCTATATGATAACCAACTGGTGTTCATATGGTATTTCCTATTGAATCTGAAGATAGAACAATGCGAAATCTTCTGATGCTATGTCAGGACAACGCAAGGCTTATTGTCGAGGCATTCAGAAAAATTTTAGCAATTACTGACGCTCTAGTAAAGAAGGAGGGAATAGCAGCGAGTTATACCGATGATATTCAATCCATCATGAAAGAATCAAGCGATATCAAAGCAACTCTAATAAAAGAACTCCACGAGATAGGCGGAGTACTGGTTAGCCGAGAAGACTTCTTCAGACTGATAAGCAGTTTCGGAGACATAATGGACCACATAAACAGCATAGGTCAACGTCTCTATGAGATGGAAAAAAGAGGATGGGAAATACCAGAGGGAATAGCCGAGCAATTAACAGAAGTCGCTGACCTTGCTTTTGATAGCTTATTGAAGCTTCGTGAAGCAATGATGAGTCTTGGGTTTAACAGTGAAAAATCAATAGGATTCACTAAAGAGATCGATGAGATTGAGCGAAAGGTAGACATGGTTCATGTTAAGGTTGAGATGGATATCATTGACAGCGGTGCTGGTGTAGCTACTATAATCATGCTCAAGGATACAGTAAACCAGATCGAGGAACTAGTAGATACAGTACGAGATAGTTCCGATCTCATCCGAATAATCGCCCTTTAGGGTGAATCATTTTTGCCCAAGAAGCCTATAGCTGAACTTCTTGACGATAACAGGCTAATAATATGGGATATAGCTGATTCACACAGGTTGTACAATGATGGCTTCTATGGAAAGCCTCTTGGTGACCCACGTCCTAAGGAAGACTTTGATGACCCATTGCTACTTGACCCTGTGGAAGCATTGTACTTGGTTCAACAGAAAAAGATCAAGGTGCATAAGCAAAACAATAGCATTGGTATGAAAAAACTCAGAGAACTGGGTGAAAAGACATTCTCTCGATTCAATGAAAAATACAGAGTGTATTCTGATCTTAGAAAAAGAGGCTTTGTAGTCACCCCGGGGATAAAGTATGGCTGTGATTTCGCGGTCTATGAGAGTGGCCCCGGCATTGATCATGCACCATATGTTGTTCAGATAATGGATTCTAAGGAAGAATTGAGTGCTTCTGAGATCGTTAAGGCGGGTCGTCTCGCTACGACTGTGCGTAAATCATTCATCCTCGCTATAATTAATGAGGATATAAGGTATCTTGAGTTCAACTGGTGGAAAGCCTAGTTTTTTTTTGAGACGTTCTCCACATTTCCAGCATATCACTATACCTTCAGGTGCATCAAAGCCACATTTGGGACACGTATTTTCCTGAGCCTTCGGCTCATATATTTGAGGTTCGGGAAGAATTACCTGTGTACTCATGATTTATTTAATGGTAAAAACTATTCAAAGTATTGTGGAAGCCTATTCCATATTATTGTTCTTTTTCCTCGTTCATGAGACGATGGAAATCCTCTGGCTCCGTGAAGTCTCTGTAGACTGATGCAAACCGCACATAAGCAACGTAATCCAGTTCACGAAGATGAGCAATAATCCTGTCACCAATCTCCTTTGTAGTTACCTCGTCGCGTCCTTCAGCAAGTATTTCTTGTCTTACGTTCTCAGCAATATCCTTGATTTGTTCTAGAGATACTGGGCGTTTTTCACAGGCTTTCTGAAGTCCTTTGATTATCTTGTCTGGGTTGAATCTTTCGAGACGTCCATCCTTTTTCTTGACCATTAGCTCGATCTCTTCAATATACTCGTAGGTGGTCATTCGTTTTCCACAGGCTAAACACTCCTTTCTTCTGCGAACCATGTTGTTGGGTGAGTCTCTTGTCTCTAGGGTTCGTAGGTTTTCAGCGCCGCAGAAGGGACATCTCATGTTCTACACCTTGTTCTGTGAGTATCAGGGTAATGTTATATAAAGTATAAATATTGTGTAAAAAGTTGGGTTAATACTAGCAATATAGAGATTATACATGTTTTTTCTACATCATTTTACGGCGTTGAATGTGAAAAAACCTATATACAAACCATTAAACCAAGAGAAACCTCTGATTCCCTTGTCGAGACTCCTAGTGAGGAGAGAATATGGATGGGTAATCTAGATTATTAGTCCAGATTCTTTATACATATTTTTGATGGGTATTTGTTCGGCTGAACAAAATGCAGGTTGGACAAATCGCAATCGAGAAAGACTCTAAGAAAAAGAGCGAATTAATGGATGATGAACTAGATCTTCTACCCATCTTCACAAAGACAACAAATAGAACTCGTATCCCAAGCGAGACCCTTGAACACATCGACGCACTGAAGAACATCGATCAAGCTCTAAGCAGATTCAAACTCAACAAAAACGAGATAAGGGTCTATCTATACCTTGCACGATTCGGAGCACATAAGGCTCAGAGCATCGCAGAGGCACTAGGTGTCCACAGAACAGAGGCATACAAGATCCTAAGAAGACTCGAAGAACAGGGCCTCATCACACGGGTTATGGAGCGTCCTATGAAGTTCCTTGCGGTACCTTTTGCGACTGTGCTTGACAACCTCATCGAGGAACGCCGACAGAAAGTATATCAGATGGAGCAGCATAAAGCAGAGCTTCTGAAAATGTGGGCTAGTCTCCCAGAGCCTGAGTCAGTGAATAAACGTAAAGAGACATTCCAAGTGCTTGAGGGCAAGAAGCATATCAGCGTACGTCTCTCAGAGCTTCTTGAGAACGCTGAAAGCGAGTTCCATATGATCATAAGCGATGAGAACCTCATCTGGCTCTACAATACGCCTTTCCTGGATAACGTGCAAGATAAGTCAGAAGAGAAAGGAATAACCACCCGACTAATGACCAACTACAGCCCAACAAGCAGCTACGTGCTTGAGGAGATGGAGATCGGTGAAGGTGACTTTGCTTACTTGAAGAAGGAAAAGATACCGGGTTTCTTCATGAATGATAAGGGTGAGATGATACTCTTCATGGGAAATGACCAGAACAACGTAACAGGCATGTGGACAAACTACGAGACCTTGGTCGAGAGCTATAGAATCCTGTTCAGTCTTCTCTGGAAAAAGAAGTGATCTATCCCAGTATCTGAGTAAAGTTCCAGACTGATACACCCAGTTTTAACAACCCAGCAAACAAAGGCATCCAGAATAATTGTTTTGGCATCTTTTCATCAGTAATCCGATTTACTAGAAAAGGTACCGTGAAACAGATGAACACTAGGATGAAATCGGTTTGAATCCATGAACCAGTGCTCATTAATGTCTGGGCTATTCGATTTCCCTCCACTAATCCATGGGATAATCCAAGTCTTGTTGAGAACCAGTCACCTAGTGCTCCAATTAATAATGCATAGAAGGCCTTGTTTTGGAGGTTATTTGCTGGTCTCAACATATAGAGCGATAATATAGATCAAGACTCTATAATTTAAAGTAGATCAGTATTAAGTAACTAAAATATTGATGACTATAAATGATTACTCTATACGCCAGTAGAAAACAATATCTGATGTAGGATTATTAGAAAGATGAATCTCAAAACTATCAGAATCCAAAGCTTCAACCCAGAACTCCGTATTCAATTCACTGCCCGGTGTCACCTGAACAGTCTTAGGCATCCTATCCAAGAAATGCGATACAACAACACTTCTTGTACCCCTAGAGATAGTAGTTGAACCAAGATCATACTCCTTTGTAAATGAACAATGAGCCTGAATACCCACGGGTGTAATCATGGTCAAATAATCGAAACTAGACGCAACAACATCGAGGCTAACCTCAATCTCAAGTATTTCCTCCGGGTCCCATCCTCCGCGTAAATCTCCTGTAAGGTCTATTGGATTGATGAGATCCTGTTGCTCGTTTCTGAAGTACACGTTGTTTATTTTCCAATAGTCATCCGCTGTGCTTGTTTGATCAAAGATTATCCACTCAGTCTGGTCTTTTGTACCATCGTTATAAGATAAGATCATGTCAATGGTATTGAAATCATTTAGCATGATGCTTGTACTACCGATATTGGTTACATTGATGCGAATTGTTGATGAATCAACCTTGTCCCATGCTCCAAACTCGACTCGCTCACTGAGAACAAGATCAGTCTGATCAGCTTGATTCGTTATCGCCTGAGATAATGTCCCAAAACTGGAGACTGTTGACATTATCAGTATAGAGACACCTGCCACAAACATTATCGCCGTAAAGGCTGTTGCGATAACAGTTGACTGCCCCATATCAATCTCCTATTGTGAATATTACTTCATCCTTGATCCCGTTATGAGTGATAAACGAGAAATAATAGTCACCTTTGCTGAAAGCAGAGGCGGCTGTAACAGTTATTTCAATAGTCTCGCTTCCCTGCCAGTTATTATCTGATCCACCTAAGATCGTGAACTTCCAGCCTGCACCTGATTCACTGTATACCTGATAGTCAAAGTTTCCGAATTCTCCGAAGAGTACGTCACCTTCCTTGATGTTCGCTGAAGGTATTATGCTTGAACCTGTGTTTTTTATCCAAACCTTAACCGTTGTATCAGAGGTATTAACAGCTTTCAGTACGACGACCTCGGTCTCCATTTTATCGCTCAACTTTTCACTCATCGCGATAGAGCCTTGCTGAAGCCCTCCAATGCTGGATAAGAATACTTGGCTTATGGTCGCAGCTGCGATTACAACTGCAACTAGTATTATTCCATCCGAAACTACTGACTGTGCCATGGCTAGCACAAGAATCATTTTTGTATTTAGATAGATTATGAAGAGAAATTATGTAACACTGACACCCTAGTTTTGGGCAGCTGGAGCGGTACGGGTTTTCAACTCCTGAACTATGCCTTCAAGCTCAGATAAGGTCTGAATTACCTCGCTTTCAGCGAGCATCCGGTCCATCTCCGTCTCTTCCTCAAGCTGGTCAAAGATGTTCTTCAGTTCTCCTTCCTCAATTAATGGCTCAATCTCACCAGTATCAGCTACCTTAATCTTGGTAGTCTTATACTTCGCAAGAGCCTCATCATCTGGTTTCTCTTTCTCAAACTCGTCTTCAATGAGCTTATCAAACATTGATTCATCATCAAGCTCTTCTAGTAACTCCTCATCTTCAAGCGTATCTTCAACCGGATTCTCTTCAATAACGGGAAGATCAATAATAGGTTGAACCGTTTTTTGCAGAGTTCTGTTAGGAATCAATAAGCTAGACAAATCAAGTAGTCCTTTCATCTTCAATTTTACTTGGAAGAACTCATTGATCACAATAACCATACTAAAAGCCGTGAAAAAGTATGACGCAGCTAGACAAACCTCTACACCAGTGAACTGCAAACCATTCGATAGATCAACAGACTCAGAAATCACGTATAGTTGTGAGATCAAAGTCAGACTCATTAATAGGGTAGCTACAAGCAGTAGCCGTCCTGGTTCAAAGTTTCGTTTTAACATCTCTGACATCTTTTTCACCTATATCATTGCTACTCCCGCAAGGTATCCTTCAACCGCCTTGCTGATTATCAGATAGATCGCTCCACCCATGGTCAACTGCATACCCATATAGTAGAGCACCGTAAACCTGCTATCACCTTCCATGTTGTAAATGCTGAACACATTGTTCAATGAGAATAAACCCAACGCGAACACGAAGAAAAGCCTCATGAACTCTACATCAGGTACACTGAAGAAGTCAAGCATAGTCGCCATCTCACCGATGAAACCAATTAGTGAGGCGAAGAAACCGTCAATAACAGAAAATAAAGCTGCTGCAACCACGTAAATAGGTACAGCTAATCCCACGTGATATCCTACTGCATTGTATCTTTGGTCACGAATTGTCGTATAGAGATGGTAGTAATTCTCGATATCCTTGTAGGCTATGCCTAAGTCTCCACCAGTGTAGATTGTATCAGTCATGATGGTATTGATCCGTCTAATCAATAGGCTATCAATCTCAGTCTCAAAGCTCCACCAAGCGACACGAGGCTCAACCCGCATCCTTAGTTTATTGTTTAGACTCATGATAACATTATTTAAACTCCCAAAATCGGTCTCCACCGCACTGTCCATGATCTGGAGTAATGGGATGTTTGCTGAGAGGTTTGATGCCATGTACCGGAAGAAAGTAGGATAATCTCTCTCCATTGCCTTCACCTTTCTGACATATTGTTTGCCGATGAGTCCAGCCA
>CALGBN010000563.1 GCA_937877765.1 Candidatus Bathyarchaeota archaeon
ACATCATTACCCACATACAGAGGAACACACCCCGATACATCGCCATAAAAGATAAAGAAGTGGTTGGATGGTGTGAAGTTCTACCCAACCAACTTGAGGGCTTCAGACACAGCGGTAAAATTAACACCATGGGCATAGCTGAGGCTTATCGTGGACAGGGAATCGGGAAAAAGTTGATGACTGCTACTCTTCAAGCAGCTGAAAAGTTTGGAATGGAGCGAGTAGAGCTACTGGTTTATGCATCGAATGTGGATGCAATAGGTTTCTACGAGAAGATGGGTTTTGTCTGTGAAGGAACCAAGAAGAAGGCAAGGAAGTTGGATGGAGAATATGATGATGTTAACATTATGGCTATCTTTCTCAACCCAGAGCCATGGAACGCTTAATCGTAGTTTTCTCTGGCGTAGTCGCCCTTCATGGGTTTTCTGCCGAGGACCATGACCTCTGTCTCCATCTTAGCTAAGAGGTACAGGTACTTGGTTAAGCCCATCTTTTTGATTCTGCGTACACTGTAGTTGATTGCCATATCGTCTGTGAATCTGATATCGCCACGTTTTTTGATTCGCTTGTATATCTCAACATCATCAGCATAAGCTAGTGGCAGATAACCACCCAACTCCAAGAATGCATCCTTGTTGAACGCCGTGTTTGCTCCACAGAGATGGTATCTTCCTAGCTTGGAGCCCATAGTCAGGGCGATATTTGATAACTCAAAGCTACTCTTGTAAGCGAACTTTTCAAACCTGTTCATATCCTTCCAGTCAAAGGGCTTCAAGGTTCCAGTGACGGCTACCACGTTTTGACCCATAAACTGTTTTAGAATGGATTTCGCCCAGTCTCTGGTGGGCTCACAGTCCGCGTCAGTGGTAGCTACAATATCATATTTGGCTGCTCGGAATCCGTCATTTCTCGCTCCGCCCACTCCCTCACTGGTCTGCATCATTACGACATCAGCGTACTGTGCTGCTATCTCCCTTGTACGGTCTGTGCTACCGCCATCCACCACGATGATCTCTAGGTCTTCTCTGGGGATTGACTGGTTGCAGAGTGCCATGAGGCAGCGTCCTATGTTTTTCTCTTCGTTATAGGTTGGTATTACTATGGACATCATTGGTTTAGTGTCTCCGATGCTTGTTTTCCGCTAAGGATTGCTTTGTCCATGTTATAGTACTCCCATTCCCCGTATCTACCGATTGGTATTATATTATGGGCAACAAGGTAGTCTTTTATAACCTTCACGTTTACATTGTGATTAAGATCATAGATTACGTAGGCGTACTTGAAGTCTATAGCCTCACATACCGTTATTTCATCAGATTCCGTTATTAGCTTAGTCGAGGCAAGGTCCTCTAGCACCTTCCTCTTGGTATCCTCAAGGTTCATTTCCTTGTCTTTGTAGGTCACCTCAACCAGTATACTGCTGCAGCCCTCAGGGGTAGTGTATTTACTAAAGTTCATCGGGAAACTGATCCTGTTGAAGATGAGGTCTGGTTCTGGAAAGTATAACCAGTGCTTATCCGTAATATTTGGACGTTTGACGCCCACCATTACACAAACCAAGCTATTATAGACCAGATTATCAGCTGCCTTCTGCACTTCGTCTGGTACATCATCCATCATGTTGATGACTTCTGGAAGAGGAAGCGATGAAACAGCCTTCTCAGAGTGTATTGATTTCTCCTCAAAATCCTCAACATACAATGTCTCTACGCCATCTGAGGTTGGTGTGAACCATGTTGCCTCAGTCCTGAGCTTAACCGGAATATCCTTTGCTAACCTATCTGCGAGCGCCCCTATTCCGCCACGTTTTGGGTACCAGAACTCAGCGTTTGGACCATACTCCATCTGTGTTGGTGCTGTTGCTCCTCTGCGCATCTCTTCAACGCTTGGGCTAGGTACTCTGCCCTTGATCCACGCGGTGTTCATCTTGTTCAGGGGATATTTCCATATTTTCTCGTTGTATGGTACCATGTAGTGTCGGGCTATTCCCTCCCCCATTGTGGTTTGTATCCACTCATAGAAGTTGGTTGGTTCAGTGGTTGGTTTGTCGATGACGCCTTGTATGCATTCTTCCTTGATATCATCTGGGAGCGGGTAGAGATTTGCCTCGAAAGGGTACTTTACATAGGTGTCGTTCATGTAGATGTAAGCTAGCCTATTCTGGGTGTGCAGATTGTCTCCGAGAAGATTGTGAAATAGTGTCTTGGTGTAGGGGTTTCTTGTGAAAAGTATGTGTGGGGCGTAGTCAAAGACATAGCCGTCTAAATTGATGCTCTGGCAGAGTCCTCCTACCTTGGAGTCTCTTTCTAGCACCGTGTATTCTTTGTTTAGATGGTATGCTGCGCTGAGCCCTGCGAGACCGGCACCTACTATGGTTATCATTTTTAGATTGTTATTCACAATTAACGACTAAAATATAACCATATCGCATGCGATATGGGTAGGTTATGTAAGTAAAGTAAAAAAATTAAGAATTAAAGAATTTAATCAGCTTTTCAGCGACCACAGTACTGTTACCAATCTGTGCCTCGACGCTACCAGCACCAATGTGTGGTGTACAGATCACATTAGACCTGCAGACAAGCTCCTCATCTGGCTTTGGCTCCTCCTCAAAAACGTCTAAGGCTGCGCCTTTCACTTTTCCAGAGTCCAGTGCTTCTTTTAATGCTGCCTCGTCTATGACGCCTCCCCTAGCCGCGTTGATTAGGTGGACGCCGTTACGCATCTTGGCTATGGCTTCCTTGTTTATCATGTGTTTTGTTTGGGGTAGTAGGGGTACATGTACCGTGATGAAGTTGCTCTGAGCATAGAGTGTATCTAGGTCTACTGCTTCTGCGCCTATTTCTTCAATATACTGCTTGACTCTATCCATGGCAACGTCAAAGGCTAGGACGCGCATACCGAGACACTTTGCCTTCTTGCCCAGCGTATACCCTATTCTCCCGAACCCAATGATTCCAAGGGTCTTGCCCTGAATCTCAAAGCCTGTGAGCTTCTTCTTCTCCCATTTGCCCTGCTTCATACCCGCGTCGGCTTCACTGATCATACGTGCCATGTTGAACATCATACCAAGTACGAGTTCCGCTACAGCGTTACATGGTGCCTCTGGACTGTTGAAAACCTCTATCCCTTTCTCTTTAGCGTAAGGTAGGTCTACGTTGTCCAAGCCTACTCCCGCTCGGGCGATTGCCTTGAGGCTGGGTGCCGCGTCCAATAGCTCTTTGGTTACCTTGGTGCGGCTTCTGATGACCATTGCATCGTATTCGCTTATTTTCTTCAATAGTTCCTCTGCTGTGACCTCGGTGTCTAGTGTTACGTCTAGTCCCGCGTCTCTGAGCATCTTGACTCCGTCCTCGTGGATGGGGTCGCATATTATGACTTTAGCCAAACCATTCTATCTCCTTGATTTTGCTGATACTATCTGGATGATATCATTGTCCTCTAAGATATAGGTATCACCCAACCGGCGCTTACTCCGGGCATCAATGGCGTGAATAAAACTCTCAGCAAGCTCAGTGTGAATCACCCCAGCGAACTGCTTAGCTGTCGTACCCTTTGGTACTAGGAAACAGTCAGGTAAAACGTGTCCCTGATGGTTTGTCAGCTTCTCAGCGTCCTCTACCGGGTACACTGTGATCATGTCTAGAAGACTGTAGAAGGCTGTGTTGAGTACCTCTTGGAGTCCCGTGCCACCGTATTTCTTGAAAACTTTCTCACGTATCCTCTCCAGTGCACCTAGTTGGCTCTTGTTGAGCTTCTCAGGGTTATTGATCTTAAAGTCCTTATCTCCCGGCGTATAGTCCACTAGTCCTGCTTCCGTTGCGCGTCGCAGCGCTAACTCTGCCTCTGCACAGGTGGGTACTACAAGGTACCCTGCTTCTCGGATTCTTTCCACGTTTTTGTCTGCGCCTTCTCTGTCGGCTTTGTTGGCTGCGACTATGAGGGGCTTGCTGGTCTTTCTGAGTTGGACGATGAATTTATTGAACTCTTCATCTGTC
>CALGBN010000564.1 GCA_937877765.1 Candidatus Bathyarchaeota archaeon
TTCAGAAGTAACTTTGCTGAGTCTTCGTTTTTCATAGAGCCATGACGTATGGCATATGCAATTAGTGATTCCTCATATCGGAGTGTGCCGTTGGTCATATCCATGAGTGAGGACTCGAGACGACTCCATTGACCCTCATAGGACACAAGATACCTCTCGATAGGGGTAACACGTTTTCTTTCCTCTGAGTCGGCTAATGCTGCTTCTGCGATCTTTTTCCCTAGTTCTTCTGCACTTGTGATGGCTTCATCATAAGCTACCATGTGTACTGGTAATCCGCCGATAACTCTTAGATTGAATGTGATGGCCCAGCGTGTTATATCGATTTGAGCTGTCCGTATTCCACCATTGTTGGCGGCTTGAGATATTGACGCAAACGGCATCCCATTCAGTTTACCGCTCCACATAAAGGGATAGAAACGCTCAAAAAACAGGTGTAAACCTGAGGGCGGTCTCCCATAGTAGACTGGATGGGCTATGAATAATGCGTTGGCGTTGTATAGTTTCTGAAATAGTTCACCTTTTTCTCCCATGGAGTCTTTTAGAATGCAGCGGTTTTTGTTTTTTACACAGTTCCAGCAGGATGTGCATGGGTTGATCGGAAAATAGTCCCTTAGATGGATTAAGTCATATTCCACGTTGCTCACTGATTCTATTCCTTTAATTGCGCCATCAAGTAGTTTCGCTGTGTAGCCTTTTTTCCTCGGACTCGCTTGAACACATAAGACTTTCGCCACCTATACCACCACTGAAAGATATCAGGAAGCAATGACTAAATCATTTTTTCTGCTCTTATCCCTCAAATCGATTATTTTTTCCATAACTTCAGTATTGGAGCCTGTATCAACTATAACTAATGCCGGTTTTAGTTTCAGAATAAATAATATAAAACGAGAGCCTCTTCCTGAAATGAGTAACATTGGATGAAAACATAGATGAGAAACTAATCACTTGGAACAGCATATTAGATGAGATAAGAATAGACACCGATCTTATGATACAGAACCTTTTATCAGGAATAACATATGTCGCAGCCAGTGGTATACTGTTAATGGTACTAGGTGTCTACGTCTTATTTATCGGATTAAAATATGGAAACAGAAGTGATCCCTTATTCAATGTGTTATTAACTATAGCAACTATGCCAGTAGGAGTATCATAAGAAACTCCTAACATTGGAAGCGCTAAAAACCATGAAAGAAACACAAACGAAGCCGCTCCCATAACTCCACCAATTGTCTTTTCACTCATTTTCGAACACCAAATTCACGAAAAAATATTCATGAGATAATAAATAATTTGGGATAAGCCCCATCATTCACAACATATCATAGACGGGGGTGATATATGTGGCAATCAATGGTCTCGTTAGATGCCCAATGCTTCTCTCTGAGCCGCGATGATTTCTTTGATTCCTTTCTCAGCCAGATCCAGCATCTGATTCATCTGGTCGCGTGTAAACGCCTGCTCCTCGGCTGTTCCTTGAACCTCCACCAGTTTTCCGCTTTCAGTCATAACGATATTCATATCCACATCAACCGTTGAATCGAGTGCATAGTCTAGGTCCAGAATAGCCTCGCCGTCCTTGAGTCCAACACTGACAGCGGCAACCATCTCACGCATAGGTATTGATTCAATCTCGCCTTCGTCTTTTAACGTGCGTAATGCCTCATAGAGTGCTACTGCACCTCCGGTAATGCTGGCGCAACGGGTTCCACCATCGGCGTCTATAACATCGCAATCCACATAAATCGAGTTGGGGCCGATAGCTTCCATATCAACAACAGCACGCAGGCTACGGCCAATCAGACGCTGAATTTCTACGCCTCGTGAGTCAACTCTTCCACCCTTGGGGCGGGGTTTGCGGCTTTCTGTTGAGCCGGGTAGCATGTTGTATTCGCTGGTTACCCATCCGCCGGGAAGTTCTTGATCTACTTTCCAGCGGGGTGCTCCGGGTTGGACGGAGGAGCTGCATAATACCTGTCTCTTATACACATCTGACGCTGCCGACGAATTAGACGGTGTAGATCTCGGTGGTCGCCGT
>CALGBN010000565.1 GCA_937877765.1 Candidatus Bathyarchaeota archaeon
CCCTACTTGGGTTTGTATGGCCCCAGATACTCTTCTTGCAATGTATTACCGCCATCGATAACGATCTCGCTACCAGTCAAGTAGCTTGACTCATCAGACGCCAAAAACAAGACAAGGTTACCAATGTCTTCTGGTGAGCCCTGTCTCCCCATGGGTATCTTGTAACCAAACTCCCGCATCGCCTTCTCAGCGTCAACATCATCGCTGCTGCCTCTGAGCCCAAAGGCGCTGGGGCTGTGGATGTAGCCGGGAAGTATGGTATTGATGTTTATTCCATACTGGGCTGTCTCAAGGGCAAGAGCCTTCGTGAAGCCGATAACCGCTGCCTTGGTTGCCCCATAGGCAGTTTGTCCGCCTCCGGGTGCTCCGACCATGGGTCCTGTGACGCTGCTCATGTTGATGATCTTGCCGTATCTATGCTCCATCATGTCGGGTAGAACGGCTCTGCTGCATCTGAACATACCGAAGACGTTGATCTCGAACATTCGCTTCATGAACGCCTCATCCATCTCGATGAGTTTGCGTCTCGGATAGATACCAGCGTTATTCACAAGAATGTCCACGTGTCCAATCTCTTTGAAGACGCTTTCAACCTGTTCCGGGTTGGTAACATCCATAACCTTCCACGTTGCACCGTGTCCGATTCTTTCAGCTGTCTCACGTACCTTCTCACTGATGTCCGTGAGTACAACTTTGGCTCCGTGCTCTGCGAGAATCTTGCTGATGCCTGCTCCGATTCCCTGCATGGCGCCTGTTACGACTGCTTTTTTTCCTTCCAGTCTTTTCATCGTTGTTTCCTCTGGTATGCTCTCCAGCTCATCGCCCACCTGTCAGGGTCGTTGAAGCCATCCCAGTCAATCTTATGGATGCTGCTGTTATGTGGAGCACTCTTTACTAGCTCTGGGTCTGTGTAGGCTTCCTCGCTGATCTTCTCTAATACAGCGCACCAGTAATCGATGTCTGCCTTGCTGTAGGTCTCGGCTGGCTCTGGTGTGAATGGCTCAGGTATCAGCCATGGGTGGTGGCTCATGAAGTAGCTCTGGATGCCATAGTCAACTACACGTCTGTTGACGTCAGCGATGCCTACGCCCGTTTCCTGCTTCATTTGCTCTAGGCTCCATCTTGCTTGATCAACGCGCTTTGCTGGATAGGTTAGAGTAACCCCTCTGATCTTCCGTACCTTGTCTAGGAGCTGTCTCTTATACACATCTGACGCTGCCGACGAATTAGACGGTGTAGATCTCGGTGGTCGCCGTATC
>CALGBN010000566.1 GCA_937877765.1 Candidatus Bathyarchaeota archaeon
ACTTACCACGGTAAACCTATACACGGTTTTCTCGATATACCTTTCTCCCGGACGAAGAACAGGTGAGGGAAACTCTGGCTTATTCGGAGAATCAGGATAAAACTGGGTCTCCAAGCAAAGACCAGACCTAAACCCAATAATCCCATTGCGTCCATTCTCCTTTCCATCAAGGAAATTACCTGTGTAAAACTGGACACCGGGCATGGTAGTAGATACCTCAAGTACCCTTCCTGAGGTAAGATCGGTCACCAATATCTGGGGATTGCCCACTTGATTAAGTACATAGTTATGATCATACCCATTACCAAGAACAAGTTGAGGATGATCAGCATTGATCCTTGATCCGATTCTTGTTTTTTCCCGGAAATCAAAAGGAGAGTCATCCACTGGTTCAAGCACACCGGTAGGGATTAAACCATTATTAACAGGAGTATAATAATCAGAGTCAATCCATAAATCATGACCCAGAACAGTATTCGAACACCCAAGATTGAAGTAAGCATGATTCGTCAAATTCACCACCGTTGGCCTATCGGATACTGCAAAATAATCCACCTCAAGCCTATCACCAAGGACAGTAAAGACAACTGAGACATCAAGCACCCCTGGATAACCCTCCTCACCATCAGGACTCACCAGACTCAGTCGTAGAGATGCATCATCTATTATCTCTGCATGCCACACACGTTTATCAAAGCCGTTGAATCCACCATGAAGATGATTCAAACCATCATTCAATAGAAGATCATATTCAACCCCATCGATGGAAAAAACGCCCCCACCTATCCGGTTCGCGTAGCGTCCAATAGTAGCTCCATGATAAAACCCAGAAATTAGATAATCATCCAGACTATCGAACCCGAGAACCACTTCATCTAACTTACCAGCACGATCTGGAGCCTGAATACTAACAATGGTTCCACCATAATTACATATCTTAACAACTATCTCGTCGCTCAAAGAGTATAGATAAATGGGCTCATCATTTATTGTGCCCCATTGTTTGTATGAAACGCTCATTAATACAATGAGTATCTATCATTGGAAAGGCTTTTTCCATCAAACCACCACAATAAGCCATGAAAACCATTCTACTCACAGGATTCGAGCCCTTTGGAGGCAGCAACATAAACCCAAGCATAGAATCCTGTAAACCACATAACGGAAAAAAATTCAATGACTGCATATTCAAAGTCGTTGAGATACCTCTTAGATATGATGAGATCAAGCCTGCTCTCATTAAAGCCATAGAAGAAACCAACCCCTCAGCAATAGTATGCACTGGACAATCAGGCTCAGGAGAGATAAGACTAGAAAGAGTAGCCATCAACATCGCAGACGCAAGAATTCCCTATAACTGTGGAACACAGCCTGTTGACAAAACAATAGCACCTGATGGCCCAGTAGCCTACTTCTCAACCCTACCATTACGCAAACTACTGGATGAGTTGCTAGAAGCTAAGATACCATCTGTCATAAGTAATACCGCGGGTACATTCGGATGTAACCACATATTCTATGAACTCATGTACTATAGAGCTGAAAAAGAACTTGATATCCCAGCGGGATTTGTTCATGTACCTAGCTTACCAGAACAAGTCATAGGACAAACAAGACCATCTATGGCGCTAAGTCTCATCACAAAAGCCTTAGAAGTTGTTCTCCAAACAGTATCATCTGAACTCTAGGCTTTACCCGTTGGGTTTAAGAACCCGCATCCTTTCTGTAATTCTGAAAAGATATGAGTGATTTCGACTTCGGTGGAAGAAGATTTGATAGACCGGAAGTACCGGACAATGTGAAAAAACTGACAGGTACATTGATTGTCTTACTGATTATCGCCATTGCGGGAATAACAGTAGTAACCACGGCAACAGTAAGAGTACCATCAGGATACAGAGGCGTACTCCTAACATGGGGTAAAGTAGAGGATACAATACTCCAAGAAGGACTGAACTTCAAAGTACCCTTCACACAAAACGTTGAACTGATGAACGTACAGATACAAAAAGCAGAATCCACAGAAGCCACCGCCACCAAAGACCTTCAAGAAGTATCCACGACAGTAGCAGTAAACTATAGACTTGATCCTTTGGCTGTAAACGAGATCTATAAGGATCTTCGGCAAGACTACGCGAATAGAGTCATCAAGCCAAACATTGAGGAGAGCCTTAAAGCTACAACCGCGATCTTTAGAGCAGAAGAACTAGTCACTAAAAGAGCTGAGGTAAAACAAACCTTTGATGAAATTCTAGCTGAACGATTATCAATATTCAATATACAAGTAGTATCAGTAAGCTTGACCGATTTCCAGTTTAGTCCAAGCTTCTCGGCAGCTATCGATGCAAAAGTTACTGCAGAACAACAAGCACTGGTCTCAAAAAATGAGCTTGAAAAGATAAGATACGAAGCACAACAACAGATTATTCAAGCAGAGGCAGCTAAAAACGCGACAATTCGTCGAGCTGAAGGAGATGCTTTAGCTCAAATCATTGATGCAAACGCAACGGCTCAAAGTATTGAGATAATCACATCCCAGATGACAGAAGAATATATTGATTATCTGTGGTTGGTCCAGTGGGATGGAAAACTACCAATGGTCTATACACGTGACGAGAACGGACTTATTATAGATATCAGTGAGTTCCTGAACACAACAGGCAACTAACCCTATATTATATATCGATAAACTATAACGCAGGTCCTTAATTCCTTTATAATATCTGAAATACCAGAAACCGAGTAAATTTGCTACCACAGGCCATCAGCGGTAACATAGAGGTAATTAGAGTACTTCACGTAGATGATGACCCCAACCAATTCGAATTCATCAAATTTTTCCTAAATCAAGTAGACCCAGTACTCAAAGTCACCTGTGTCAGCACACCGGATGAGGTCATGACTGAACTTGACACGGGTAACTACGATTGTGTGGTAACGGATTTTCAGATGCCTGTCATGAATGGCATTGATTTATCCCGTAAAATTCGTGTAAAACATAGCATACCCATTATACTCTATACGGGACAAGGCAGCGAGGAAGTAGCAGAAGCAGCCTTCATGGTAGGTATAAATGACTATCTCAGGAAGGAGATGGACCCAAGTCACTATCAAGTCCTCGCAAAGAGAATAAGAGGAGTAGTTGAAAAGACTCAAGTTGAACATCTTTACGAGACAATAGTCGAGCAGACTCGTGATGCTCTTTTAATTTTTATTGATGGGCAGATGGTCTTTGGTAACCGGTCAGCATTACAGCTGTTGGGAGTTGACTCAATAGAAGTATTGACAGGAAGTAATCCGTTTTCTAAATACCAAAAAAACGAAAATATACTTGAACCGGGTTTCCATGAGTTTACTATTGAAAAAAGAAAAGACCAAAAAATAATTGAAGTTTCCAGTAGTCCAATCGTTTACAAAGGAAAGAACGCGGTCATCTGTTTCGCACGAGACATAACTGAAAAGAGAAATTTAGAACTAAATAACAAGGTTAGTCAAGAACGATTCAGAAAACTCGTAGACCTTGTACCAGATGGAATTATTAGCATGACACCACTAGGATACATTTCATTTGCCAACGATACATTCCTAAAGCTCACAGGCTTTTCAAGAGAAGAAGTTGTCAACAAACATCTAACTGAGATTGGAACTATTCCAAAGAGGGACTTGTTTAAGCATGTTCAAACCTTTGCGTCGATAATGAAGGGCAATATTCCTCCGCCAATGGAGTTTCACTGGAAGAAAAAGGATGGTTCTCCTGGACTTGGAGAGGCACATATCTCGTTAATAGATGTCAATAACCGTAAAGAGATTCTATTGATTGCGAGAGATATCACTAATCAGAAGAAACGAGAAATAGAGTTCAATACTCTATTAAAGACTACATCTGATGGTATAATTGAGACTGATCTTAAAGGATACATAATATCAATAAATGACGCAGCTAGCAAATACACTGATCTTGACAAGGAGAACACGATAGGTAAACATTTTAACACAGTGTTCAATATCGAACAAGGTGATCTATCAGAAATATTTAGATCAGCATGTAAGAAAAAAAACAAGACTCAGAAAAATACAAAAATCAAGATCGTAGACCCCGAAAATAATAGACTCTGGATTAACGCATTATCAAATGTAATTGAAATTAACAATAAAGAATATTGTGTTCAACTTATACTCAAAGAACGAACAGACATAATACCACCAAATAAAATCGAAAATCTATTAAATGATATAACCTCTCAAACAACAAAGATTTTATAGCTGTCTCTTATACACATCTCCGAGCCCACGAGACCTCTCTACATCTCGTATGCCGTCTTCTGCTTGAA
>CALGBN010000567.1 GCA_937877765.1 Candidatus Bathyarchaeota archaeon
CTGAACGTGGACGCAGGCACCATGAACCCCTACATCCACGGGGAAGTATTCGTACTCGACGACGGCTACGAGGCAGACATGGACTTAGGCACCTACGAAAGGTTCCTAAAAGGACCATTCTCACGACTCAACAACGTAACCAGTGGACAGGTCTACCAAGAAGTAATCAAGAAAGAACGCGAAGGCGGATACCTAGGACGATGTGTTCAGATTATCCCCCATGTCACTGATGAGATACAGAGACGCATAAGACTCGTAGACGAGGCATATGACGCTGATATTGTGCTGGTTGAGATAGGGGGCACCGTGGGTGACATCGAGGGGCTTCCTTTCCTTGAAGCCATCAGGCAATTGAAGAACGAAGAGGACCGTGAGGACACATTATTCGTGCACTTGACTCTTGTTCCTGTTTTGAATGCTGTTGGTGAGCCTAAGACCAAGCCGACTCAACACAGCGTCAAAGAACTTAGAGCTATTGGTTTGGATCCTGATTTAATTGTAGCTCGTACCGAGTTTGGTAGACTGGATTCTGCTACAAAGGTTAAGATCGCGAATACTTGTAGCGTTGAGACGCAAGCTGTGTTCAGCAGCATTAATGTTCCTACTCTCTATGAGTTGCCATTAGAGCTTGAGGACCAGAACATGGGTGATGTCATCTGTGATTATCTTGGATTAGAAAAACGGAAACCAGACTGGGCTGAGTGGAACCAGATGGTTCGTACCTACAAGGAGCCCACCGATGTTGTCAAGATTGCCATGTGTGGAAAATACGCCGAACTCGCTGATTGTTATGTAAGCGTAAACGAGGCGCTACGTCACAGTGCGGCAAAGTCTGGATGCAAAGTGCAGATTGACTGGATCGAGACCGAGGTATTTGAGGATGACATCAAGCAAGCAAAGATACTGGACACGTATGATGGCGTCATTGTGCCCGGAGGCTTCGGTTTAAGAGGCGCAGAGGGTAAGATTATCGCCATCAACAGAGCCAGAACACATGACACACCATTCCTAGGCATCTGTTATGGGTTTCAGTTAGCTACAGTAGAGTATGCAAGAAACATGGCTGGATTTGAAGGAGCCCATAGCACTGAATGCGTACCAGAGACTCCTCACCCGGTTATTGATTTGCTTCCCGAGCAGAAAGCCATCAGTGAGATGGGTGGCACCATGAGGCTCGGTGCCAATAAGGTCGAGGTTGATGATGGTTCACTAGCTGCAACGCTCTATGGTTCAACAAACATCAGAGAGCGTCACAGGCACAGGTGGGAGGTAAACGAGGAATACTATGATGCCTTGGAGAAGGCAGGGGCTCATTTCACTGCTGTTAGCAAGGAGAAGAAACTAAAGGAGATACTTGAGCTACCTGACAGGTACTTCTTCTTGGCGACCCAGTTCCACCCAGAGTTCAAGTCAAGACCATGGGAACCAAGCCCACCCTACTATGGCTTTGTAAAGGCTGCCTATGATAAAAAAATGGGCAAACCTAAGCCTGAATTCTAAAAATTATTTTTCGTAGACTATTTTTCCGTCTACGATTGTTTTGAGGACTTGGATGTCTTTGATTTCCTCATGTGGGATCGTTAAGATATCCCTGTCGAGTACAATCAAGTCAGCAAGTTTACCAACCTCAAGACTACCCAACTTATCCTCATCCTTACCCAGATACGCGCCATTCCACGTGTAGACTCTGATAGCTTCCATTGGAGTGATACTTTCCTCCGGGCTCACAACCTGTCCGTTACTGGATTTACGGGTCACAGCCTCGTAAATCTGGACAAAGGGGCTATAGTAAGTTACTGGGCAGTCACTGTTGCCACCAGCGATAATCCCCATCTCCTGCATGGTCTTATGCGGATGTAGCCATCTTGCTCTTTCTGGTCCAAAGTTCTCCGCGTACTGGTCCCCGAGACCATACATGTAACCGATGCTACTGCTTGGAGTGACTCCTAGTTCCTTAATGCGTTTCAGTTGTTTAGGTGTACATAGACTGTTGTGTTCGATCCTGTGCCTCATATCTGGGACTGGATTCTGTTTCTGAGCTGCCTCGATAGCGTCCAATGCGGCGTCCACGCCTCGGTCACCGATGCTGTGGATGCTTACCCTGATTCCAGCGTTATGCGCCTGCAAGACTTGTTTGTTGATGATCTCGGGTTCGGTCATCCAGAGTCCAAGACCACAAGTGCCCCTATGCTGATTCTCATAGACACAGCATGTGCCTCCTGCACCTGAGCCATCACCCATTATCTTGATGCTCATTACTCCAAGCCAGTCATCACCGAAGCCGCTCTCGATGCCTGCAAGCTCTAAGGCGCTCAGTACGTCACTGGTTTCTTCCCTAGTGATACTAACCATGAGCCGCATCCGGACCTGCCTTATCCCTTCGTCAAGTAGCTGCTTGTATGCCCTTATCCCATTCTTATGACCACTAGCGTTGTGAGTGCTCGTGACGCCCCACTCGCTAAACTGAGCCACAACATCCTTGTAACTCTCCCTAAGCGCCTCTACGCTGTACTCTGGAATATGATCCCTTACTACCCCTGTAGCGTTCTCATAAAGAAGCCCTGTTAGTTCTCCTTTCTCGTTGCGCTCCATCTCACCCCCCGGTGGATCAGGAGTGTCATCAGTTACCCCCACTACCTCGAATGCTTTACTATTCACCAATGCTTGATGCCCTGTGTCTGATACTATGAACACAGGGTTCTCTGGAGCTACCTCGTCTAGCTCCCAACGGGTGATATGTCTGTTTTCTTCAAGTTTACTGTCGTTGAAGTTGGCTCCTCTAACCCATTCTCCGGGTCCGAGTTCCTCGGCTTTTGCTTTTATTAGATCTAGTATCTCGGGTATGTTTTTGATAGGTGGTGCTCTGCAGTCTATCTCTAGGTTTCTTGCCGCGATGTGGCTTGGGTGGGTGTGGCTGTCGATGATGCCCGGCATCACTGTCTTGCCTTTGAGGTCTATGATCTTGGTTTCTGGTCCAGCGAGCTGTTTGATCTCCTCGGTGGTTCCTACTGCTTCGATCTTGTTTCGATAAATTGCGATGGCTTCAACTACTCGGTCATCAGGGTCAACCGTGATGATTTTCCCTTTGATTAAACACATATCAGCATATATTGCCAAATTAGTTCACACAAGAAATACACGTTTACTGGTTAAAAGACATGCCCGCGGATGGGGGATGGTGGGCTGAATCACCGGTTGGACTGGTGAACACCATTCCCAGCCAACAACGGACACGAGTATCTAAAAGGATTTGTTGTCCCACATCGGGACAAACACGTATCTGGATTGTTATAGCTGGACGCTACCTACATTATCCTTTATCTTTATCTCTGTCCCGTAGGGCTTCGACAGCTTCTTGATGATACCAAGTATCTTCTTCCCATAATCAGGGTCAGCAAGCATAGGACGACCACGCTGACTACGCAGCTTCTTCATCCCTAGCTCAACAGGATAAAGCTCCAAAGATGCCAACTCATCATCCTTGAACTCCATCCTTGGCATCACACTGATCCAGTACTTCTCATCATCCGTAAACCATTTGTGCTCAGGGTAACCCGGCGTAGGCTTCGCCTGTTGACGCGCATCATAAGCATCAGAAACCACCCCACTATAGGGATCCAACTTATATCTTTCATAGAAATCAGCCGGCATCTTGTAGGGGGTCTCGTTCTGGAAAATAAAGTTCCCCAGACTATAGAAGATGGGCTTTCCATCCCTAATCTCTATACCCCTCATGGCGTGATGACCATGCCCAATGAAACAATGAGCGCCCTCATCAATAGCAGCCCGAGCGAACTCCTCGATAAACTCCGCAGGCTGCTCACTATCACGTAACAACCCCTCGTGAGCGTGAAGCGTAAACAAAACCCAGTCCGCCTGCTTCGCGGCGTCCCTGATGGAATCAAGGTTTTCCTTCATATCTCCGGGATGAGCCTGAGTCCGCATACCCGGATTATCCCCTGCTCTGAACTTGGTTCGATTAAAGTAATAGGAATCCTCCTCCTGAACAACATCCGGTAGGTTCAACTCCTTCTCCACTTGTTTGAGCTTCTCAATGGTCTCAGGCTTTGCCTCAAACCATGATAGATACCTTAACGGGTTCAGTCCGGGTCTTCCCTTCATATCTCTGCGCTGGTGTCCTGCTCTACCAAAGTTTGCAAAGGTGCTGCAAGCGCTTATCAGTGCTACTCGTCCGTTGCTTGTAGAATGATAACATGGAGCCCTTGCTTCGGCAAGGTTCTTACCGGTACCCGCGTATGGCACATCGAGTTTTTTCAGATGTTCGATGGTACTGAATAAACCACCGTACATATAGTCGAGGCTGTGGTTGTTGGCGGTGCTGAATATATCGAAACCCATCCAGAGTAGATCCTCCAGTATGCTGGGCTCAGCCCGTGTGTAGGTTCCACCGCATTCGGCTGCGGGGTAACAGGTTGGTCCGTAGTCGTGGAGGTTCATCTCTAGGTTTGTGAACGCGCAGTCTACGCCCCTAATGAGGGTGAGAAGTCTCATATACTGGGGCTCCGAGTGGACGCTTTGTTTGAGGGTGATGAGTGAGTCTCCTGTGGCTACTAGGCTAAACTCTTTCAATCTTATCACATTGTAGTGTTTTCTGTCGGTTTAAAAAACCGCGTATTAACAGTCCCAGTCATAAAGCCAGATCAAAACTAGTTGAAAAACAGTAAAAGAATGATATAAGCAATCATTAATCAAAAATGATCAAAAGGAAAGGATTAGAGTAAGCCCTTAACCAAGAGATACTCCGCTGAGAGAACAGCTCCCCCACCAGCGCCTTTCTCAAGATTATCACTAGTCAAAACATAGCTTACACCATTCTCCCAGAGCTTGTTCCCCCTGAGCCTACCCACTAGAGTAACCATCTGTGGATACTCACCATGCCTCTTTGGCTGTGGCATATCATCTTCTAAAACGATTATAGGCTGCTCAGCAGCTGATGGTAGCTCGAGTTCCTGTGCCTCTGACTTATACCCGTTGAGTTTATCCCGGACATCATCGATTGATGCTTGCTCCTTTAAGCCAAGATGCACTGCCTCTGTATGACCAATCTCAACATCAACCCTTGTACAGGTGGCGTGAACATTGATCTCAGCATCAATCAATTTACCATTAACCATGGAGCCTAGAATCTTGTTGGTCTCCTTAACCACCTTTCCCTCTTCTCCCTCAATCAACGGAATAACATTCTTCACCGCATTCAATCTATACTCTGAATCGGCTCTGAGTCCTTTTTCACCTGCTCCGCTAAGACTCTGCATACTCACCATACTGAGGATATTCACTCCGTAGGCGTCCATCAAAGGCTTCAAGGTAGTAACCAAGCCTACCGTTGTGCAGTTTGGTCCCGGTATAACGTATCCATTCCAGCCTCTTTTCTCCCTCTGTAATGGGATCATCGCGGTGTGACTCGGGTTCACATCAGGGAGTAGCACTGGTGTATCCGGCTCATAGCGATACGCCGAGGCGGTGCTGATGACCGGAATATGTTCAGCGAACTTGGCTTCCTGTACCTTGGCGACTTCAGATGGTAATGCGCTGAATGCAACATCATAGTCTCTTGGATCTACGTGGTCTGCACCTACTACCTTCATCTTCATGACCTCCTCTGGGGGCATCGATCTGAAGAATGGGGCCGCCTGTGTTGCTTCTCTATAGGTTTTCATGTGGCTTCGTTCTGATGCTGATAGGCATCCTATCTCAAACCATGGGTGTTTTGCTGTGAATTCCACTATGTTTTGTCCGGCTGCGCCGGTTGCTCCTATTATTACTGCTCTTTTCTTGCTCATTGTCCGTTTCCTCTAAAAAACTCGTTGTATACTGCGGCTACCGCCATGGGTAGATCATTGTCATCTATGCTGAACCTGATGATGTTCTCGCTGTTGGGCTGGGTGGCTTGCTCGATGTTGACGCTGTGACGCGCCAAAACCCCTGTGAGGCGGCTGAAGAATCCCTTCATGCCTCTCATCTCGCTCCCTACAACGCTGAAGGTGCCCTTCCTTCCCTTCAACGGGATAACCTCATAGGCGATATCCAGTTCCTGTAACGCCTTGAGGGCTCGGTCCTGATCACCCACGGGCATCAGAAACGATAACTGGTATCCACTAGTAGATACATATCTGACATCCACGGCTTCCTCAGCAAGCTTACTGAATACCTTACCGTAGACCTCGGTTGGTGTAATACTTTGACTAGGTAGGAACCTGACTCCCGTTAAGTCTCGCTGATAGCTTATGGCTTTGGGGTGCGGGTTATGGCTGCTGTAGATTGTTTCCTCTACGGCTCCGATTATGGTTCCCTCCGATTCATCGTTATAAAAATTCTTGATCTGTAGCTCGATTCTCCCCTTCATCAATGGGTCCAGTACCTTGTAGTGAACCACCTTTGTACGCTCCTCTCTGAGTAACTCTGTGGCTTCAACGTAACTAAGATACGGGATTATCTGGGGCTCAGGTAGGTCAAAGAACTGAGCATAGGTCTCTGGATGTTCATCCTTGAGTATCTTGATGAACTTGGGGTCAACACTCATTATGCCCTCCTCCATGACATACTTGACAGCCCGTCTTGCACCAAGTCCATAGGCGATGTTTACCGCTGTATCATCCGTGCCACCCCTTCCGAGAATGGTGATACTACCATTGATGCTACGACCAGCAAAACCAGCTACAATAGGCACCAAGCCATCAAGCATAGCTGGTTTGAGTACTTTGTTTATCTGTTCACCAGTCTTCTCGTACTCAACGGCTCCCTCAAGATTGTTCTCATCAGTCGCCATCAAATCCTCACCATAAAAGCATTTATTTTCTATGCCTCTTTCTGCGAGGTGCATGCTAAGTACCCTTGATGATAGGTTTTCGCCTCGGCTCACCGCGTAAGCGTACACTGAGTCGCTTAACTCTCCGCTGCTTTTCACATATGAGAGTACGTGGAGTAGTTTCTCAAATTCCTGCTCTAAGGCTTCAACCTCTACTCTCTCTGGTAAAGCTCCAAGGTGGTACTCGTAGAGCTCATCGATGAACCTACTTGGCTCTAAATCAGCCTCTAGACACTTGTCCAACGCATCAATTACCTTGTCCGTGACCCCTTTCATGGCGCTGACCACGCACACAGGCAATACATCGCTCTCTAGCTTGGAGTCCACTATCTCAGCTGCTCGGCTGAATGCTTTCCTGTCTTTAAGGATGCTTCCACCGAGCTTGAGGACCTCAAACTCCAAGGTTTTTCACCATCACACTGGATGGGGTTCCTGTTGCTTGGAGCAATGTCTCTATGCTGTCGAGGCTTGGCTCTACCTGTACAGGTTTGTTGCTGCGCCTAGCATCAATTCCCTGCAGTTCTCCTAGGTGGTACTTGACAGTGGTATCAGAGTCTTTCATCAGGTTACCAGTGAGTATGCAAACTACTGACTCGTCACTTGCGATGACTTCTTTTTCTCTGAGCTTCTTGACGCCCGCTACTGACGCCGCTGAGGCTGGCTCACAGCCCACACCGCTTGCATCAATCACGGCTTTCGCGTCCATGATTTCATTATCCGAGACCTGCTCAACTATTCCATCTGTTTCCCTGATTGTGCGTAGGGCTTTCTCCCAACTCACAGGGTTACCGATCTTTATTGCAGTAGCAATGGTATCAGGGTGCATGGAAACAAGCTTCTTATCAACGCTGTTCCAGAGCTGGTAGAAGGGGTTGGCTCCCTCTGCCTGTATTGAAGCGATACGTGGCATCTTGTCTATCAAGCCTAGTTGTTCGAGTTCTCTGAGTGCCTTACCGAATGCACTGGTGTTTCCAAGATTTCCCGCTGGCACCGCAATCCAGTCTGGTGGGTTCCAGCGTCTCTGCTGCAGCATCTCGAATATGATACTTTTCTGTCCCTCGATCCTCCAAGGATTGATGCTGTTCAGTATATAGAACCCGAGACGCTTGGAGCCATTTTTAACGATGTCCATGGCATCATCAAAGTTTCCCCGTACCTGAACCACCTTAGCTCCATAAGCCAATGCCTGAGCTAACTTACCATACGCGATCATACCCTCCGGGATGAATACAACACCTTGCAGTCCTGCTTGGGCTGCGTAGGCCGCCATTGAAGCTGATGTGTTTCCTGTTGATGCGCATGCTACCTTTGTGGCTCCTCTGCTTAGGGCTACTGATACTCCGACGGTCATTCCACGGTCTTTGAAGCTGCCTGATGGGTTCTCGCCTTCATGCTTCAAGTAGAGCTGGTCTACTCCAGCATATTCAGCGACTCTTTGGCGTTTGTAGAGATTTGTGTTACCCTCTGGTCTGCTAACAATGTATTTCTGTTCAATTTCTGGGTGAATGAGTTCCTTATACCTCCAAACACCACTATTCCAGCTAGAACCTATTTCACGTAACTTACCATCAAAATAGTCGAGCGAGACATCACCAAAGCTATGCTGTACCTCAAATAACCCGCCACACGGACAGACGTATTCATCGTCTACTGGCTTCTCCAGTCCACATCTGATACACTTGAATATCGACATTAGATTACTCTCGCTCCACGGTTACTAGGCTGCGTGTAGTAAAGCTGCACGTCTATATCTTTGAATGCTTTCTTCATGGCGTCCCCAATCTCGTATATGTTTTCACCTACCGCGAAGACGCTTGGACCACCACCACTGATGCTGGAACCATATGCCCCTGCATCAAGCGCTGCCTGTTTGACGTCCCAGAAACAGGGTATCATGGTAGCCCGGTAAGGCTCTATCACGAGATCATTGATGTTGCGTCCGAACATAACCGCATCTTTTTGAGCTATGGCTACCGCCATCCTTGAAGCGTGATTGATGTTCCTGATGGCGTCCTTC
>CALGBN010000568.1 GCA_937877765.1 Candidatus Bathyarchaeota archaeon
AATGATACGGCGACCACCGAGATCTACACCGTCTAATTCGTCGGCAGCGTCAGATGTGTATAAGAGACAGACTCCATATGGGAGCATCAGTATCATGTTCTGGTCAATCATAATGATATTTGCCGGTACAGGAGCCTGTTTCACAGTGATATACTCGTTTGTGCTACAAGGTACTCTTGGTGCAGCATAGAAACGCGTACCATTGATCTCAACATTACATCCATGACTTGGTCCATGTTCCCAGTAAGGAGGAGCTATAATACCCGATGGATCAATAGGTTTAACTGAATCGAAAAATGGTTTCAGTTCGTCTAATCGCGTGTATAATGCTTGTTGACGGGTGATCTCCGCGTCGATTAGTTCTTGGATATTGACTTTGTGGATGTTTGTGGCGCCTTTCATGGTGTTAAAGAATTTGTCATGGGCATTTCCAAGAGCCGCTGTGTATGCGGTTCTGTCAACCCGTTCATGATATGTGTCAACCGCTACTCTAAGCATCAGTTTTCTGACTGCATCAGCGAACTCTTTTCTGGTTTCTGTTACTCCACCCATATCTGCTGGTCTCTGTTCAGGAAAGTCTGGAGGTCTCAATCTAAAGAAATAAGCTTCCTAGCTGTATAAAGAAGACTCGCTCATCAATGGAAATATAAGTCTCTATGAGGCATCAAAGAAAATGAATCCATACAAGGGCATCTTCTTTGATCTACATGGAACCCTTCTTCTGAGCGATGATGTTGACAAAGCATGGGAGAACTGGGTTCATGCGTTTCATAATGAGATGATAACCCGAGGCGCTAAAATTGAGTTCGATGAATTCACAGAGTGTATCGCTAATCTCTTTGAGAGCGATGCACCTGATTTTGATGAACCCGGATTCACATTATTTATGAGACGCGTAAAAGAGCTTGGGCACCGTCTTGGATTAGAGATACCCTCAGAAGAAATACGACCAATGGTGGACAAACTCGTACGACTCTGGCACACAGATATGTACCTAGATGAAGAGACGGTAAACGTTTTGGAGGCTCTAAGTAGGGATCATGTTGTTGGTTTGATTACAAACTGGGAACACACCCCCAGAATATACGAGCTAGTTGATGAGCTGGGAATGCATGGTCTATTCGACTCTATAATTGTCTCAGATGATGTAGGTTACGCCAAACCTGATCCAATGATATTCAATGTTGCGTTGGAGAAACATGGTTTGAAACCAGATGAGGCAGTTTACGTTGGGGATATGGATGTTGATATTCAGGGAGCCATAGCCGCTGGGTTGAAGCCTGTTCTCATTCAACGTGTTAATTCAAATGGCACTTGGGATCCTTACTCAGACAAGAAAGAATGCGAGTATGACCCCCAGGTGGTATCAATCATTCATCGCCTAGACGAGCTTCTCACTCTTCTCGATTGTAAGTGAGAATCCATATATCTTGTGCCTCAAGGTATTCTGTGAATTGATACCTGACAAGCTAAGGGTAAGCATTGGCTCAGCTGCAGTTCTAGGATTACTCAAATACAGACTCAGCGTACCACCAACCACAGCTTACATCATGAGCTACACTGAAGGTCCATGCCTAGCTAACTGTAGTTTCTGTGCTCAGGCATGTGGTAATGATGCAGAACATGATCAGCTTAGCCGCGTGATCTGGCCCGATTTCCCGGTGGAGGATATCTTAGCTGGGTTCAAGGAGCCTGCGTATCCTGTGCTTGAACGTGTCTGTTATCAGGTGATCAACTATCCCGGGTTCCTTGAGGACGCCGT
>CALGBN010000569.1 GCA_937877765.1 Candidatus Bathyarchaeota archaeon
CTATTTCTGCTGGGCATCTTACCGCACATAGACCGCAGCTGATGCAGTCAAAGCTTAGTTCAGAGGTCTTTGGAATATCCCCTCTAAGGGCTGCTTGAACATAATCCATGACCATCAAGTCCTGTGGACAAGCTTTTGTGCATGTGTTGCACGCGAGGCATCTGCTTACCTCTGGATAGTACTCCAGAATGGTGTTCGCGTTTGGTTTGACCTCGTTTATATCGTAGGTTTTCTTTTCCGCTGGGCTGAAGGGTATCTGGGCAATATACATACCATCTTCAACGATCTTTTGACACGCTAACGCGCCTTCCAGCTTGTAACTTCCTTTTGTTCTATAGAGTGTTGCACAGGCTCCACAGTATCCGCCTCGACATCCAGCTCCTCTTCGGAACTGGTGTCCAGCGTATTCCATGGCCTTCATTATGGTCAGGTCGCCCGGCACTTCGTATTTTTTTCCCATCACGTAGATGGTGACCATCTCATTTGTTGCTTCCATATCTATTTCTCCATCAACCCCACTTCTGTTAGGAGGGGCATTGGGTCAGGCTTGTTAGCCTCGAATGCAGTTGCCTCTTCACCTAGTCCAAAGGCGAGTGCCATCAGTTGTGTGAAGTAGACGACTGGTATTGAATCAAAACTTGGGTACTGTTTCTTAATCTGGGATTGTCTTGGACCCAGATTATACTCGCATAGAGGGCAAGCCGTAATCAAGATATTGGCTCCTGCGTCCTCTGCTTGTTTGAGTATGTTGTGGCTTAGGTCTGCCACCGCTTCTTTCATCTGGACCGTGTGGTAACTTCCGCAGCACTTCTGTTTGTGACTGAAGTCCACTATTTCTCCGCCTAGAGACTCTATGAGGTCCTCTAGGATTCGTGGGTTATCTGTGTCATCTATACCTATTCCTCTCGGTCTCAGAAGCAAGCATCCATAGTATGGTGCTATTTTGAGTCCTTTGAGGGGTTTCTTGACTGCTGATTTTACCTTGTCCCATCCTTCTTCTCTAAGGATCTCTAGTAGGTGGACGATCTCTACTCCGCCACTGTACTTGAGGTCCTCTCTGTACATTATATCATGTATTTTCTTTTTTTTGTCGCTATCAGAGTTGAAGACATTGTTTGCTCTTTTGAGCGTATTATAACACATGGCGCAGAGAGTCACCATCTTTTTGTTATCCACCTTATCTGCTGCTTTCAACTCCTCGACCCGTATCATATTCCTGATGGATGCAAGATGGTGCATAACATCGTCTGTCGCCAATGCGTGCACAGTACCACAGCAGTTCCATCTTTCAGGCTCAACAAGCTCTATTCCAAGAACCTCTGATGAGGCTAGTGTTGAGTCCTCAAAGTTTTTCGCCGTGGTTTTCAAGGTGCATCCAGGGTAGTATGTGTATCTTGTCATGCTGTAAGTTTCCTCTGGTTGCTGATTATTGCTATCTGGGGTAGTTCTCTGAGTTCCTCTGGGGATAGGTCGTCTAGACTAACCTCGTTGTGTTTTTTCCTTAGTACGAGTTGTCTAAGCGCCTCCATGACATTGGCTATGTCTATACCTCTTGGGCACCTAACTTCACAGTTGAAGCAGGTCATGCAAGTCCAGATGGTCTTGGATTCGAGGGCTTCCTCCATTCCGAGTTGTACCATTCTGATGATCTTTGAAGGTAGATAGTCCATTTCTTGTGTCATTGGGCAGCCGCTGCTGCATGCTCCGCATTGGAAGCAGAGGTCTACGTTTTCTCCGCTGAGTTCATTTACCCGTTCTTTGAATTCGTTTTGACCGGGTTCGTAGCGTAGAATTTGTTTTGACCCGAATGAAGACATCTCTATACGGTTTGCATTGTATATAATAATATTTGCGAAGAAAATTGTAAGTTCTGAGCTAGTTTATTGCTCTATTTAGTAATTTGAAGACCCGTTTATAGGCTATTCGTCAGCGAGTTCTCCATGTCGGGTGTATTGGTTTACCACCAATAATACTTATATTTATAACCAATATTGTATTGGTACTATGTTGGTATTTGGAGATAGAATACTCCTCAAGCAAGGAGCGAATAGAATATGTTAACATACATACTAGTAGGTCTGGTATGTGGCTTTGTAGACAGTGCACTTGGAATGGGATTCGGAGTAACAAGCACAACAATACTCGTCACATTTGGGATAACCCCCGCAGTAGCAAGTGCATCAGTACACACTGCAGAAGCAATAGTAGACATATTGTCAGCAATAGTCCATCATAGACTCGGAAACGTTGATTGGAAACTCGTTTGGAAGATGGCTATTCCCGGTATGATATCCGCAGTAATCGGTGCATCAATACTCAGCTGGTTATCACTTGCTATTGCAAAACCGGTAGTCCGACTAATACTCATCCTAATGGGGTTCATAGTATTCTACCGCCATGCATTCAAATATGAGATCAATGGAAATCTCAGCGACAACAAAGCAATGTTATTGGGTTTCACCGCGGGATTTCTTGACACTCTCGGAGGCGGTGGCTGGGGTCCAATAGGTACACCAAGTCTAATCTTATCGGGTTCAGACCCCAGGAAGGCAGTAGGAACCATAGAGTTTACAGAACCATTTGTGTCTCTCGCCGCTGTATTAACTTTCGGGGTAACAATCGGGTCTGTCTCTTATACACATCTCCGAGCCCACGAGACCTCTCTACATCTCGTATGCCGTCTTCTGCTT
>CALGBN010000570.1 GCA_937877765.1 Candidatus Bathyarchaeota archaeon
GGTGATTTCCTGTGCCCATTTGTCAAACAGGGTGTTTTCGGGGGTTTCCTGTGGGTACCCCTCTAGGTTTTCGTTGTTGTTAGCTGTTTCTGGTTTGGTTGAGGGTCCAGTAGGGGAGCTGGGGGTCATGGTTTATTGTCTGCTTTCCCTTATTTTTATAGAATTTTGAGGCTACACATAATATGCATAGCATGTTATGCAGGAAATATGCTTGTTACATGAGACGGTAATGTTGAATTTCTGGGCTAGGGTAGTTGGGTTTTTGGAAGGTTGAGCTTTTATTTAAAGATGTTAATTAGTGAAACACGCGTGTGCGGTTCCTTTAAGATATAGGATAGTTAGACCATCATCTCGTGAACTCCTCTATACCAAGATTTCACCCAGTCAGGTCTCACCATCAATAATGTGAAATCAGGGTCCCTGACTCCCCGTGGATAATAACTTGTCCAGTCGTCCACCCAAAGCTTCTGTTTTAACTCAAAATCAGTGTGAATCACAGCTTTTCCCCGGAGCATAACGCCTCTATACTCATCGGGAACCGAGTAGTAGAGAGCTACCACTGGGTTGTTTTTAACTTGTCTGAGCTTTTTGGAGGAGGTATTTATACTCAGATATGTTGTCAGTGGGTCAGCCTCATCAACCCGATCAACAAGCATCTCCGGCACATCACCGAGCCTGTACATCTCGTTCACCCCCAAACAGCCACCCTGCACCAGCACCCGGCTGAACTCAGGGAAAGCCTGCTCCAGATCCAAGAACTGGCTCACAAACACCGTCAAAACTACATCAAAGGACTCATCCGGAAACCCCAGCCCATATGCATCCCCAACCATGAACCTCATACGATCCCCCCGTGGATGCCCTTCTCTCCTCTCCTTTGCCCGCGCAATCATAACCTCACTAATATCAACACCAGTAACCCGGCACCCATACCGCTCCACAAGATATGCAGAGTTACCGCCCGTCCCACACCCCACATCCAACACATGCGAGTCCTCATCTATCCCACAACGCTCCGCCAATAAATCCAGGCTCGGCACACCGCCGATATTAAAAAACGGCACACCAATATACGCCATAAAATCATAATACCCAAGCCCCTCAACCTCACCTATACCCAACTCCACTTTAATCACCAACAAAAACAAACCCAACCCCAAAAATAAACCACCCACAACAAAC
>CALGBN010000571.1 GCA_937877765.1 Candidatus Bathyarchaeota archaeon
TTCAAGCAGAAGACGGCATACGAGATGTAGAGAGGTCTCGTGGGCTCGGAGATGTGTATAAGAGACAGGTATAGGTGAAGCAGATAAACGGCGAGCATTATCCCATCAGCTATAGTGAACTCTCCTGTAGGCGGTATACCACCTAGTAGAGACAAATGGAACGCCGTAGCTGAGAGAAGCGTGGAAACTCCTATACCGATTCTCTGAGAGGGATTGCTTGGAGATATTAAGAACGTCAGCAAAACTATTGCCGATATTACAGAGATGGGTATGATGTTCTTTAGTATCGTTGAGAGAAGAGGACGGCCAATACGATGAAGCCCTCATATATCTGGTGATAGGCGAGGAACGCGCAGCAGTTATCGATGGAGGCACAGGAATAGGTAGACTGGACAGGCTTGTCATGGAACTCACAGACAAACCATACTTCCTACTGCTCACACACACCCACAACGACCACATCTGTTTACTCGACAGGGAAGCCCGTTACCTATACACAGGTGACATCTACTACACAGGAGGCGTCACCAGCTACCTACCGGGAGGAAACCATGATGATTTTATCAAAAGCTGTAAACGGCTTGTTGATCTCATGCCAGAATATGACTATTTGATGCCCGCACATAACGAGCCTCTCGTTGAACCAGAGCAGATGCGGGAAATGTATGAGGCCGCAAAAGGCATCAAGGATGGCTCCATTACTGATTACACCAGTAGGCGTTCAGTGGCAACCAACTACGACACTATGATACGAAGATACCAGTTCAGCAAATTCAGCCTATCAGTCAGAGAAAGCCTCTTCAAGTAGGGGGGAGGGGGGGGTACCCCAATCCCAGTCAAAATAGGGCTAATACAGCTTAAACAAGCTCCAAAACAGCCCAGATTGATGCCTGATATATGTAAAAAATCGTCACCTTAACGGGTTTTAAACGCAAAAAACTGTGTCATTAAGCTGTTTTTCGCCGGGTTTCTTGACAAGAAACGTTGTCAAGTTTCTGGGTTCAAAAAGTGTTAAACACATCGAGAATAGGGGTATTCTGTTGAAGAATGGTGAAGAATACTTCATCTGAACTGGATGACATTATTATCAAGGCGCTTGGGCATCAGGAAAGGAAAAACATACTCAAGATAATCGCAAGCTACCCTGAAGGCGTCAACTACACAGGCATCCTCGGTGAAACAGAGCTTTCAACGGGAAGACTGAACTATCACCTCGGAGAGCTGGAAGAATTTCTAGACAGAGGCGAGGACCGTCTATACAGGTTGAACAAGATCGGTGAGAAGGCTGTAGCTACTATCGAGTTCATCAACAAGGATGTTGATCTGAACCTACTTGAGACCGTAAACACGAAACGCAGTAAGAGACTTGACTTAAAGCGATAAAGAAGCGACTGGACACTGGCTTCTACGTCTTCTCATCCATCATGATAGCCATAACTGGACTAATGGCATATTTCGCCTATGTTCAGAGAGACTCTGTTTTAGCAGTATTCACAGGATTCTTTGCACTCTTATCAATTGGATTAATCTTCATAACGGATAAGTCAAGGAAAAACGATCCAGAGCGAATCCTATGGATATGGGAATGGCTAGAATGGCGACTCATAGGCAACTACAAAAATAAAAACTAATTTATAAAAAAGGGGAAAAACCCTCAATTTTTCAATAGATTCTTCAAAACAAATCCAAAAGCAGATACTAATCCACCAACTAACACCAAAACCCCACCTAGTTGTATAGGGTTTCCTGTATATGGGGCTAGGAAGACATTGATGTAGTTTGGTTGGACGTAAACGATATACGCAGCTGTAATAATTAGGGCGACTCCGCCGTAACTCAGGTTTCTAGCAGCGAATGCTAGGATGTTTTGTGTTCTTATAATCATTTTTTCACCGTTATCGGTGATACAATGGACAAGCAGCTTAGTTTTAACTATTTTTAACAAAAAAATTTGTCAAAAAGATTTGTCAAAGATTAATTGACTACACCCATACGGTGTAGCTCCTCACGGAGAACATCAACAGTGTTCTTAAGACCTGTTTGCTGTTTCACGTACTCATCACCAGTGATAATACCCTGCTTAAACCGACTATCCAAGCCTAGAAGCTCGATCTCGATCTCACTGATACGCGACTGCAGTAACTTTGTATAGTCTGCTGTTGGCGCCTCTGAGTCACCTAGTGATGCAACGTCTGCTTGTACTACTCCGTCATGTATTCTGAGTATCCTATCGCTGATACGCGCGATGTTTGGGTCGTGGGTAACCATGATGACGGTTTTCTCAAGCTCCTTATTGATCTTACGGAGATACTCCACTACTACTCGAGCATTCTCTGTATCCAGTTCACCTGTGGGCTCGTCTGCAAGAATAAGCGGAGGACCATTAGCAAGTGCTGCTGCTAAGGCGATACGCTGTTGTTCACCGCCGCTTAGCTCACCGGGTTTATGATCTGCTCTGTCAAGTAGTCCAACAACATTCAGTAGCTCCTCGATGCGTTTCTTACGTTCATCAGCCTTGATTCCAAGAGCCGCCATTGGCAACTCAATGTTCTCAGCTGCAGTAAGAGTTGGAATGAGGTTCATGTTCTGGAAGACATGCCCCACGGTCTCGCGTCTGAAATTAACAAGGTCCCCTGTGGATAGATTGGTTAGGTCGGTATCGAATACCTTGACACTGCCTGCACTTGCCTTGTCTAAGCCACCAATAACGTTTAGTAGCGTGGTTTTTCCGCTTCCGCTTGGTCCTATGATGCTTATCATCTCGCCTTTGCGTACGTTGACGTTCAAGCCTCGGAGGGCTTGGACTTCGATCTGACCGATCTTGTATATCTTTATCAGGTCCCTTACGATGACCGCGTTTCTTGTACTCATTTTTATTCCTCCAGTTTTAGATCCGGCTCAGCCGCGATCCTGTTTACAGCCACCACGATGGGAACAATGGTGGACACTATTATTAGCCCTATGATTAACCCCATCTGCAGTATCACCATATTGGTGAACACTACCTTGTATCTGAATATGAAAGCCAGCGCCTGATTTAGCAGATTAACCACTCCATACAATGTGAATATACCCACAAACAGACCCAAAGCAATAGCGAACAAGTCCATGCCAAGGTTTTCCACGAGCAGGGTTACCATCATCTGTCTTGGACTGAAGCCTCTGATGCTCATGATTGTGAGTTCCTTGTTTCTGCTCCTGATCATTGTTGATACTATCAAGATTATTCCAACTGATGCTACCAAGCCCGCGAAGTATGTGCCTAAAACTTGTACCTGTTTGGAGCCGCTAAGTATCACGTTATCCAAGGCGTTCTCAAGGTTTATCGCCGTCATGTCTACGCGCTGAACATCAAGGTCCACATCACCTAGAACATTACGCATGGTCTCCGGGTTAACATCGGGCTCAAGGTTCACGATTATTCTGCGCTGATCGATATATCGTTCCTTGATCTGCTCCATGAAGATATTGTTGACGTACATCATGGGATTGCTTGGAACATAGTTTTCACCAGTAGCCCAGCCATAGAAACCGACTATACGAACAGTGTAAGTTCTGGCGGCTGTGTTCAGAATCATTGTGTTATTTACGCTTAACCCAAGTGCATCTGCTGCTCCTCGTTCGATTATCGCTCCGTCATCAATTCTCGCCATACGGTCAAACATAGTAAGATCATCCGTAAAGTCCTCTGGAATATACGCTGAGTCTCGCCAAGCCAATGGATCGATACCCCTCACTGGAATAGAGCCGAGACTGGTATCCGGTGTGAATAATACCTCGATGCTGGCAGCTTCCACGCCATCAACAGCAAGAACCTTCTCCAAGACCCCCTCCGCGTCTTCTCCCTCGAAAAGCCATATCGCGGCGTCTGCGCCTACTGAGCTATAAGTTGCGCTCTTGATAAAGTCCTCACTGGACGCCACGTTACCGATAACAGTGATGCTGTAGCTAACGATTAACGCTACCATGAATATTGTGGCTCCTGTCTTCTTTAGGTTCCTGCTTGAGCTCAGTGTTGAGAACTTTGCGGCATCACCTACGATCATCTCAGATATCTTGCTGAGAAGCTTCTGATAACGGGGTAACACCTTGATGAAGAGAGTCGTAAAGCCCCAGAAGAACACGATCGAGGATATGAAGCTAAGAATATAGTCAAAACCCCACCAAGTCGAATAAAGCAACGTAACAATCAGGTTAGTTGAGCTAGGCTGGAACATGTCCACGTTCAAACCAAAATAGATCATCGCAAACCTATAGACACCCAAAAGGAGGGCAATGATTGGTCCAAGTAGATCCTCTTCTTCCTCGTCGTCTGATAGGTGTTCTCTTAGTGCGTCTACGATGTTTATCTCGACTGCTTTTTGGGCTGGTCTGAAGATTGAGAATAATGAGAGGGCTGCGCTGAACACGAATACGGTTACAAGCGTTACTGGGTTGGTCGCTAGGAGAATATCAATAGGATTAACGCCCTGAATAACCAGTGGCAATACAAGGCTTCCAGCAACTATGCCCAATATCCAAGCTAGCACAGATACCAGTACGCCCTCAAAGAGAAGCATCTGCAACACCTGTCTATGATTCAGTCCTCGGGTCAGCAGTAAACCGATCTCACGACGCCTGAGACCAAACACCACCTCAGCGATAGTGGTCCCAAGATACCACGCCGTAAAGAAGACGGGAAGACTTACCACCATGGTGTTTGACTTCATCGAGTTAAGATTCTGCTCAATAGCCTCCAGTATCTGCCCAAGGAAGTTTTCCGGCAAATACATGTACTCGGCGCCATTAGCGTTGATCTCTTCAAGAATCAAAGTAACCCGATCTATACTCCCCTGAATATCCCATGGGTTAACAAGCATATCCCGGTCAAGACTAATTAAAGCTACACCATGCTGGTCATCAGTTGGTCGTCGCTCCTCGGCGAAAATCGAGTTTTGAATATCCATGTAAGTGTCTGTGCTCATGAGGATTAGGTTATAGCTGGGACGTTTCTGGCTGGGATCATTTCTGTTGAATAAACCGGTCAGATAACTGCTGTATCGCCCTACAAATAATGTCCACGCAGTGTCCTCTACCGCTATTGCGTCCTGTATAGGCATCTTGAATTGCCTGTTCTCGAACCCCGGTGGGCTCTTCCACAAATAGGTACTGAGGTCTATAACAACGGAGCCATTTTCCATGTACTCCTCTGTGAGAGCTGAGCTGACGTCAAAATAGACCTTTCCTCTTTCAAGGAAGTCGATGCCCACAAGTTGATCATAAAAGACGCTATCATCAGGAATGGCGATCAGATAGACGCCCTCAACCGTGACATTTGTGCCCGGCTCCCAGATATTAACAGGGGCATAGACAAATTGATCAATAGCCGTTACGCCCTCAATATCCCCCATAACGTTCTCGACGTCAAATATCCGGGTATCAGTGATGTTCTTGTCACTCGCCTCATCAATGATGTCGTAAGGAGCTGACTCGAATATCTGCTGAATGCTCCGAGCACCAATAGCGTCCGCTCCTTGAAGTATACCCGCAAATAATGTGGTGGCTAATGCGACGCTTAAGAAGAGGGATAGAAACATACCTCTTCCGCGTATTATTCGTTTGATAGCGTAACGGAACATCCTCAAAAGAGACGCGGTGCATGTTTAAAAAAAGTTGCCTAAATGGGCTTGTTGAAGCCTTATGTTTATCTAATAAGGATTTTGCTTAAATAAGCTAAACTTTATAACCGCTCCCCTGTTTTGAACAGCAGTGAATTTAATGTTCCAACTGCTTGGACAAGTACTTCAACAACAAGACAGCGAGATAGGCATGATACTGAACACATTGTTCAGTCTAGCGTTTATTGTCTACCTATTCTACGCTCAAAAGATCCAAGGCATGACAATGCTTCGACAAATCGAAGTAAGCCTACGAAAAATCAAGAGATACCGGGACAAGGGCAAAAACGTAGCCGTTGAAGCCATCAAAGACTATGGTAAACCCGAACAAGACCCCACACCACAGGTCGAACGATTCATCGAACACTTCATGATAGAACCAGTGAGCATGGACCCAGCTGGAGTAGTGCAAAAACTAGGAAGTATCATGAATGTAAGAGAGTTTACGTTCAAACAAGAAGTCGTGCGAATGGCACCAGAAGCCACTGAATCTCAGAGAAACAATCTTGAGAACCTTCTTGAGGCGAGTCTGGTCTTGAATCAGTTCTACAAGATCATCAGACACTATTACCTGATGGGTAAGAAAACCATGAACATCTACATCATCATGCAGATTCACATGATCCTACCCATGATCATCAAACAAATCGAAGCCTACAGTGCAGCACTTCAAGCATTCAGAGACGGCATACCCATCGGAGACAGCGTTGGACCCATCGTAGCATCCAAGCTACTTAATGGCGCACCCACAAAACTCGTAGCCACAGAGATGATGGCGGGTGAGATCGAGTTTGAGGGAAGAAGAGTCATAGTAACCAAGGCACAGGGACCCGGGGGAAGCGTAGGTAAACCAGGAGACGCAATTGATTTCCTAGTCAACCGAGAGGAAGGTAAGGTTAAGATGCTTATCACGGTAGACGCAGCCGGTAAACTAGAGGGAGAAGAAGTAGGCGAGATCGCTGAAGGAGTCGGCGCAGCCATCGGTGGACCCGGAGTAGAGAAGTACAAGATCGAGAAAGCAGCGACAGAGAACAATGTACCGCTATATGCGGTTGCCATCAAGCAGGGCATGGAACACGTTGTAGCTCCGCTTGTCGAGGAACTCATGGAAGCCACAGATAAAGCAGTAAGCAGCGTCAAAGGATTGATACTTGATTATAGCGAGGAAGGCGATACTATAATTGTAGCTGGAATCGGAAACACAGTGGGGGTTGGTCAATAATGGCAGACAGCGACGTAGGACCACTAGCAGGAGCAACCCAGAACTGGACGACCCTAGCGCTCATGGTTGTAGTTGGAGCCATTGCTCTTGCCAGCCTTTACATGGGTTTCACTAATTATGGTGAAGGCAACATGGAAACAGCGTTCATGTACATACTAATCGGTGTCTCAGGGTTCGTAGCCATAGGGTTCACATTCTTCAAAGCGAAGCCAGCAACCAAAACACAGGACGGACCAAAAGAAGTCGAAGTAGTTACCACCCTAGAGTGCCCCCAATGCAACCTCAAGAGAGTAAGGGCATTCCAGCCAGGAGACTATATCTTCAAGAAAGATGAACCATGCACCCGTTGCGAGGGCATGATGACCGTAACACGGATCAACGCCCGAAAGGACCCTAAAGAGAAGAAAGACTAGGCTGTAGTTACTTCACAGCCGTCCTCTGTTACGATGACGCTGTGTTCAGCCTGAGCTACTTTTGCATGGCTACTTTCGATAAGCTGTGGGTAGCTCATTATTGATTTTGCGTACAATAGTTCTTGGAAAGCCTCTACGCCTTTGTCTGAACTGAATTTTCTCATCACCCAACGGGATGCAAAAGGAAGAGTCCTGTACTCGGCTTGAATATATTTCTGCATCTTCTTAGCGGTGCCTTTAACAGAGCGTCGCTTCTGCATCCTGTATATGTTACTTGGAGGACCATCAGTGACCAAGCCATCAGCGGTTGAGGGAACAGCGAAGGGCTCAATGGCGTAAACATCACCCTCATTGATGAGATGCCTATCATGACCATTGACGTTAGGGATACTCTTACCTGCGTGAACCACATAACGAGCTAATTTATGTCCAGTAAGATTACGAATAGGCTTGGCACCATGGCTCCTTATTGCGTCCTCGATTGCAGCTCCGATCTCATTTGCCCTGACACCGGGTCTGATCGTCTGTATGGCTGCATCAAGACCAGCAGTAGCCGCCTCCACAAGATAATCATAACTAGGATCAAAACTTACAGTCTTTGCTGTATCTGCGATGTAGCCGTCAACATGAACACCTACATCAAGCTTCACTAGGCTTCGCTCAGGTATCACAGTCTTGTCATTGATAGGCGCACAATAGTGCGCAGCAACATGATCAATGTCCACGTTGCATGGGAAAGCCATCTTTCCCCCCATTTCTGCCACTCTTTGGTTTACTAGGTCGCAGATATACTCTACCTTAATACCGGGCTCTATCTCAGCAAGCGTGGTATCCCGTACCTTTGATGCGATGCGTCCTGCTTCTCTTAGCGCTTCAAACGGCTCCATATCAACTAGAAACGTGTATCCATAGGAAAAGGGTTCCCCTCTAAAAAAACGGGGGCTACTTTATGATAAGTACGGGTTTTGTACAGCTCTCAACGACACGCCTACTGGTGCTGCCAAGTATCCAGCCTGTAATGCCGCCTAGACCCCTGCTGCCGATGACAATTAGGTCCATATCGTTATTTTCAGCCTCATCTACGATGGTACTGCTAGGTCTTCCTTCCAAAAGCTGGGTTGTTACCTGTAGATCAGGGAAGTGGCCCTTGATGTCTTCCTCGGCTTCCTCAAGGCTCTTACCATAGATTGTTTTCATCCTGTCTTGGTAGTCTCCAAGGTCTTGGGCTGCCGTGACTGGGGCTGCCCCGAATCCCTCGTCTGGGAAGACTGGCATCATTACCTTTGGTACGACGGATATGATGTGGACTGATGCTTTCGATAAATCAGCGATAGATACAGCGTGATCTAAGGCGTGTTTACTTGCCTCTGAACCATCAAACGCTACTAGTATCTTTTTGTACATTTTGCTCATGAATTATATGGTGACGAGGGATATAAACCTCTCAACCCAAAGCTTGCAGATGCTTGTGAGCACCATATTTCTCTAGGATGATCTCCCACTCATCAACATCATAGAAGCAGCATAACCCCTTACCATACTGCTTAGCAACCTCGATCACATATCTCCCAGCCGCCTCAATATCAGTAGGATGACTAGCACCAGTACCACACCCCGGTACAGGCACCTGCGTAGTAATCGCTAAACCAAGAACGGGTACGTTTGTGGCGATACATGGCTGCATTATACTGTTGATGTGATCCAAACCGTTGCCATAGGGGGTAATGTCCTGAGTTGTAATCGGGCATATTTTGGGTAGTTCCCCTGTAACCCACTCCATGATGTCTACTAGGTCTTTACTCACCTTCAGCACCCACCCCTCCTTGACCGTGGGAGTTATGGCGAATCCCCTCCAGTTAGCAAGCCTATTCCCCTTAGTTGTATCAATGCTGATGAGGGCGTCCATCTCCAGATCAACCTCATGCTTGTTCATAGTAACCGTATCAACAGGACTCCCCATGAAAGGCACAGGCTCATGGGGTTTAATTGGGGCATCAGGGCAAATATGCGTCGCAACGATCACATCCCCCTGTAGTTGATCACCTTTTCGCTGCATGTCAGCCAGCTTCATGGCTACACTGAGGGCTGTGCTTGCTCCATCAGAGTCAGAGACGAGTCCAATCTGTTCTGGGCGGGCGCCTATGCCCCCGAGTCTTCCGATTACTCCGAGGGTTGGTGCTTTTCCTCCCCTTGTTTTACCGTTTTTACCGGGTATGCGTATCTTGATGAAGTCGGTGCTTCCCTCTGCGCCTTTGATTTCCTTGATGGTGATGTCTGTTAAGCCATGTTCCTTTAGTAAGGTTGCTACTTTTTCGCCTGTTATATTGGCGTCGTCTAGTAGCTCCATGACATCGATTACTTGTTTCAACATGATTTGAATATAGCCTGAATAGGGATAAAACCCTTGATGCTCAGTGACATCAGGTTTAACAGAGGTCTCACCGAGAACAAACCGTGGCAGTGACTGTAACCAACAGAAACGAGGAAGAGGAGACACTCAAACACAGGATAAAACAACTTAAAAAACGGGAAAAACGCCTCAGAGAAGAACGTCACAACATCGAAGCTCAGCTAAGAGAAAAAATATTCAAACGATACAAGAAAATGTATGAAAAAATAGAAGATTAACGCTCAGCCCGAACAATCAAGCTGAAACGCCCATAATCATACCGGTGAACCGGAATACCATCAGCGACGCCCTCAGTATACTCACCAGCTGTATCCGCCTTGATGCTTTTCGCCGCCTCGTAACATTCTTTGATGAGATGTTTCTCGATCCGAGGCTCATTGTGGCTGGGCATAACCCAATCATAGTAAGGCATCAGCTCAGTCATCTTCGCGAAACTCTCGATAAACTGATCGAGGTTCGTGGTCGGTTTATAGACATAGATGGGTGCAGGGTAGAAGCTGTCACCGGTCCAGAATAGCTTGTTTTCCCTATCCAGTAAACATATGCTGTCGGGGCTATGACCGGGAGTGAATATTACCTCTAGGATTCTTCCACCAAGGTCGATCTTGTCCCCGTCTTTGAGCCACCTTGTTACTTTGAAGGGCTTGACACTCCACGTTTCCTTGTCGAAACCGTCTGGGAATGGTTTCCAAACCATGTCTCCATCAAGGTAGTTACCAGTCGAAGCCTTGGTTCTGCCTTTAGCTGCCTGTTCTCTACTGTACGGGGTGTCTGGAGTGGCTATCTTATCGAATTGGTGGTTTCCTCCTATGTGGTCTAGGTGGGTGTGGGTGTTGACTACCAGTATGGGTAGGTCTGTGAGTTTCTCAGCAAGTGCTTTGATGTCACCGATGCCATTGGCGGTGTCAATAAGTGCTGCTTTTTCGTCTCCAAGCACGAGATAGCTGATTACTTCCTCAAAGTGTCCATCCTCGTATATCGCGTAGACGGAGTCAGTGAGCCTGTAGACCTCAAACCAGTTGTCTGGTTGGTCGATTTTATCATATTTACTCCACGCTTCTCGGGGGAGCTTCTCATACCATTTCTTGGGTACAATGATGTCTGATTCCGTGTCATCTGAATAAGCCATAAGGGGGAACCCACATACAGAGTAATAGGATTAACGTTTACGGGCTACGCAAATGGCACCATTTCTGGTGTTGAACCCAGTAGGCAGCCCCGGTTACAGGGAAGTTATTCACACACCTTAGTATCAAGTGATGACTTGGAGATATCCGTTGTACATCCCTCGCTAAACAAAACAGGGGGAGCAGAACGCTACTGCATAGAGATGATAAACACTCTCACTAACCTAGAGCATACAGTCAATCTCTACACAATCGACAAAACAGACTGGATTAAACTCAGAGAGAAACACAACCTCATTGCAGAGCCAGACAAAGAACACTATCTTCAGGAAAAAACACTGACACCAGATGGTTTGTTTTCGTGGATAAGAACAGCCTCCGCCTACATGTGGCTCCTCATAGAAGGCACTGAGGAATCAGACATCTGCATCAATAACTACGGAGAGATAATGCCCTTCTTCGCACAGGTCTCGGTAGTTCACTCGGTGCCCATGAGTTCCATTACAGAGAACAACTATGGAATACCCCTTTGGAAACTAATCCAGCGCGTGTACAATTACATATACGAGAACATGGTGCCCTATCACAGCGAAATCATAGTCACCAATAGCAGCTACAACGCCGGGAGAATCAACCACCTTGGAAAAAAAGAGATAATATACCCCCAGTCAAGCTACCATCTACAAGTCAAGAAGAAAAAAACGGCGAGATCCTTACAGTAGCCAGACTCAAACCCGGGAAAAACCTCAACAGAGTAGCCGAAATAGCCTCCAACTCCCGTAACAGGTTCAATGTAGCCGGGCATTCAGAGTATGGTTCAGAGCGTCTCATCAAGGAGCTAAGAGACTTCAAGAACATCGAGGTCTATGTGAATCCACGTAGAGACAAGATAATCGAGCTGATGACCCGGTGCAGTGTTTATCTCTCCACTCAAAACGATGAAGCTTTTGGAATTGCTATCGTGGAAGCCATGAGCCTTGGCTGTATCCCATTAGTGTATCGTGGCGGTGGACCGTGGACAGATATTCTCGTTGAGAACGAGGAAAATGGGCTATGTTACTCGACTAGTGATGAGGCTGTTGAGAAGATCAGAATGATTCTAATGGACGAGCCAAGCTAAGGGAGAATGGAGTTATTCGCGCTCAAGCATTCACGGATAACGTGTTCAGGCAAAGTTTCACTGATTTCATGAACAGATTAGAGCCAAGAGAAAAACAAGACAATAGACTCTACAAATGGTATCGTAAAATCAAGTCAATAAAAGCGGGTGTGAGAGAAAGGGTTTCTATTCGGGTGCCCTTGTGACGACGCTGAATCGTCCGTAATCGTATTTTCGGATTGGGGTTCCCCTGTCTGTGCCTTCCTTGTATGTGCCTCTTCCCTCGGCTATATCCACGACTGCCTTGAACACTTCCTTGAGTAGCTCTTTCTCGACCCATGGTTCATTGTGGCTAGGCATCAATCGCTCGTATTCATCGTAATAGTCCAGCATCCGCATATAGCTATTAACGAACGTAGGAATATCGCCGCCATTGAGATACGTGTAGATTCCGCCTGTATAGAACATATCCCCCGTGAAGAGAAGCTTGTCCTCCCTATCCAGAAGACATAAACTGTCAGGTGTGTGACCCGGCGTATGCATTACCTCTAGTGTTCGGTTGCCTAGATCAAATACATCTCCATCTTTGAACCACTTTGTGACCTTGAACCCGGGAACAACGTAGTTCTCTTTGTCGAAATCCTCTGGTAGTGGTTTCCATGTCATGCCTTCTGCGATTAGGTGAGCCATCTCGCTGTTGGGTAGCCCTTCTTGTGCTTTGTGGCTCCATGGATGGTCCAGCATGGCTATCTCGTCAAACATGTAGTTCTGGGCGATGTGATCGTTGTGGGCGTGAGTGTTCAAGACCATCACCGGCATATCCGTGACCTCCGCTACTGCTTTCTTGAGGTTACCGATGCCACAGCCTGTGTCGATGAGTATTGCCTTATCCTCGCCTAGGACCAGTGTGCTGATGGCTTCCTCATACTGGTATGGCTCGTAAAAGACGTAGATATCGGGGAGCACCCTGTAGACTTGGAACCAGTCCTGCTTGATAGGTACTC
>CALGBN010000572.1 GCA_937877765.1 Candidatus Bathyarchaeota archaeon
ACGGCATACGAGATGTAGAGAGGTCTCGTGGGCTCGGAGATGTGTATAAGAGACAGGCCTCGCCATGTTCTTCATCGCGTTGGTGGTTGACAACATCTATCCACGGTTGACTTGGCAGAAGATGCTCAGGACCACTTGGACAACTGGGTTCATCCTAGTATTGGTGAACTTAGCTGTTCTCGTCTTTGGAGGTATAATCTAAGATGTCACTAATACAACAAGCCCGACTCAAGAGCCTCTGGGTAATGCACTACGACGCCGGCAGCTGTAACGGCTGCGACATCGAGATACTAGCAGCATTAACCCCCAAGTTCGACGTCGAGAGATTCGGAATCGTAAACATAGGAGACCCCAAACAAGCAGACGTACTACTAGTCACAGGAGCAGTAAACCACAGAAACAAGGAAGTACTGAAAAACCTCTACGACCAGATGCCCGCACCAAAGATGGTTATAGCCATCGGAACATGTGCATGCACTGGTGGAGTTTTCCATAACTGCCCCAACGTGCTCGGAGGCATTGACAACGTCATCCCAGTAGATGTTTATGTACCGGGATGTGCGGCTCGCCCAGAGCAGATAATCGATGCAGTAGTACTCGCACTGAACAAGCTTTCAGGAGCAGTCAAAGTGGAGGAGGACGAAGAATGATAGTCGAGATAACAAAAACACCTAACGAAGCATACGACACCACAGTAACCATGGATGCCCTCATCTCCGCGGCTGAAGCCATGAAGGAGAAAGGTGCGCGGTTCCTAACTATAACAGCCGAAGACATCAGCGAAGCCGATGTAGAGGTACTATATCACTTTGAGGTAGACGACCACGTCGAAAACATACATCTCGTCACAAAGAAAGACGAGCCAATCAAGAGCATAACAGGAGTCTACTTAGCAGCATTCATAGCTGAGAACGAGGCACAAGACCTCTTCAAACTAAACTTCAGCGACCTCGCCGTAGACCTCGGAGGCAAGATGCTCAAAAACGCATCAAGCCCTTCAACGCTGCTAAAACCAGCAGTTGGACCACAGCCCCCCATCATGAGAAAGCTTGGACCATGCCGCGAGGAGTGCCCAGCAATGGTCAACATCCCCAAATACATCAGGGAAGTCGAAAGAGACGACCCAGAGGCAGCGTACAACACGATAATCGACAGGGCTCCAATCCCAGCCATATTGGGAAGAGTCTGTTTCGCCCCATGCCAAGAGGGTTGTAGACAGCAGCTTGAAGCAAAACACATACAGATCAGGCTATTGAAGCGCGTCGCAGCTGACGGCTTTAAGGAACAGAATGGAAGCCTACAAAGAGAGGTCACATGCAAACCACCATCAGGCAAGAAGGTTGCCATCGTCGGCGGTGGACCCGCAGGCGTAGCCGCAGCCTACTACCTAGGACTACAAGGTCATAAGGCAGTGGTCTACGAGAAAGGCACTATGCTAGGTGGAGCTATGGCGTGGGGTATCCCCAAGTACAGGCTTCCCAAGGACCTGATGAACGAGGAGCTAATGGCTCGTCTAAACGAGGTAGGCGCAGAGGTAAAACTTGAGACAGCAGTTGAGGACTTGAACACACTGATGTCT
>CALGBN010000573.1 GCA_937877765.1 Candidatus Bathyarchaeota archaeon
TTTTCAAGCAGAAGACGGCATACGAGATGTAGAGAGGTCTCGTGGGCTCGGAGATGTGTATAAGAGACAGCCTGCATAAAGACTCTGATATATTTTGCACGTTCAGGTATCTCGATTCCGCCTGCTTCCTCGACTGAGCCTGTATAGGCTGTCTGGTGGGCGTTGCTGCAGATTCCGCAGACCCTTTCTGTTATGTATAGGTTCTGAGTGTAGTTACGTACCTCCATGGCTTTCTCTATGCCGCGGTGGTTGTAACCAATTCTTGGCTCGACATCAATGACTGTCTCGCCGTCAACCGTGAAGTAGAAGCTCTCAGGCTCCTTTAGTGCTGGGTGCTGTGGACCTATTGGGATTACAAACTGTCTATCACTCATCTTCCATTTCCTCTATTGCTTTGTCTGCTTTTTCACGGAGAGCTTGAATGGAGTTCTCTTTCCTCAGTGGGTGTAACCCTTCTGGCCAGTCATAGTCTAGAATTAGTCTAGCTGGATTAGGGTGTCCCTCTGGGAATACGCCCATCAGATCGTTTACTTCTCTCTCGTACAGGGTTGCTCCTGGTAATACTCCCGTTATGCTGGGTATTTTCGGATCCTCTTTAGGAACCGCGACTTTTAGGTTAAGCGCGTATCCATAGTTCCGTAGATGGTAGACAATATCGTAGTTGTCGATCATGTCAACAGCTGTGATTGTGGTGATATGAACAAAGCCCTCGTTCTTCAAGTGCTCCATGACTTTGAGAAGATTCTCCCGAGTAGTTCTCGCATATGCAGCGTTAAGTCTCTGTAACCTTGCCTCGGTTACACCGAGTTCACCTAGGCTGTCTAGAAATTCTTGTTGTTCTTCTAAGCTCATTTAATTCCCCCTAGTATCCTGCGCTCATCAAGAGCTTCACTACGCCGTCAAGTATAGCTTCAGGCTTCGGTGGGCATCCTGGGATGTATGCATTTACCGGAATGAACTTGTCAACTCCATCCATGGTGTTGTAGCATTCCTGGAATACTCCTCCGCTTATCGCACAGCTTCCAACGGCAACCACGAACTTTGGCGCTGGCATCTGTTCATAGATTCTTTGTAGTCTTTTTCTGATCTTGCGTGGGACGCTGCCCGAGACTACCATGACATCTGCGTGTCTTGGTGTTCCCTTTAGCAGTGCTCCGAAACGCTCTACATCGAACCTAGGAGTCAACGCGGCTACGACCTCAATGTCGCAGGCGTTACATGCACCAGCGTTAAAGTGGATCAACCATGGAGACCTTGTTCTGGCCCATGTGACTAAGCTCATTTAATGCTCCCTCCAACTGAATATTAGAATAGCAATGGAGATTATGCCGGCACCAGCATAGAACAAGGGTAGGAGTAAGTTCACTGGCTGTGATACTGTTGTAGCGAGTACGAAACCCATTACGTCGAATATCATGAAATATACAGCATAGATGAAGAAGTTCTCTACATTCATCCTAACCTTAGTAGCTGGCACAGGTTCTCCACATGCATATGGGGCTAGCTTGCCTACTGTATCTGGGCTCTTTGGCGAAACTTCTCTACCAACTCCCAGAATAAAGAGCGCGACAATTAATGCTAGGCCCATAATAATAGTAAATCCTGATAGACCTACCAGCAAACCTTGTACCTCAACATAGCGTAAAGCCGGCACTTAAAAAGATTTACAGAGGATACCGGTAATTTGTTAATATACCATAGTTTGGTATTTCCACTAGCATTTACTGTAAATACTTGATATTTTTACTGCCTAAAAATAACATTATTTTTTCCCTAAAGGTTTAAAATATGCCGTGTTTAGGAGCGAAATTTTTATAGTGAGTACGGAGATAGGTAAGCGATTCAAGATTAGGGGAGTTGCATTGGCGTCAGAAATAGTTCAATATGTACTTATCGCCTCGACTCTTGCCTTCGCATTGATGACCGCCGGTATCAAAAAGACACTCTACGCAGCACTAAGTCTGGGTGGGATGTGTGTCTGTCTCGGCGGACTGTACTGGACAATGTATGCCCCATACGTGGGGTTGTTCCAGATGCTCATCTATGGTGGGGCAATAGTCGTTCTCTTCGTCTCCGTAATCATGTTTGTGAGAGGTGACCAAAATGAGTGAATCTACTGTCGGTAAAGCGGCTGGAGTCGCCGTGGCGGTTCTTCTCTTCGCAGCATTGATGATGGTCGTACTCAGTGAGCCTTTCCCATATACAACAATGGCACACAGTGAAATGATACCAACACAACCGGGCGCGGAGATAGGAAGCGCGATGAGCGGGTTCCTATGGGACTTTAGAGGTATGGACCTTACTTTCCAGACCCTCGTTCTATTCACAACAGCGATCTGCTGTCTAGCACTATTAAGGGAGGAGATGAAGCAATAATGGATCCAACAATATGGCTTGGAACAGCTTTCGCATTATTCTCAATTGGGATTTATTGCATCAGCAAGAGTAACATGATACGGATTCTCCTCGGCATCGAGATGATACTAAACGCGGCGAACTTTACGTTCATATACTTCGCGGCTCAACGAGCTGCCGCAGGCTATGTAGACCCATTGGGTCAGAGCTTTGTATTTATGAGCATAGTTACCGGTGGATGTGTCGTTGCGGTCGGCTTAGCGTTGATAGTTAACGCGTACAAGCATTTTGAGACCACTGATGCGCGGGAACTACGGAGGCTGAAATGGTGATACCGACAGCACTCTACTACATGTTCGCGCCCATGATTATGGGTGTCATCGGTCTCTTGGCAGACAAGATGAAGACACCAAAGCTTCGAGACGGTGTAGCGATTTTGCTAAGTCTCTGGGGTGTCGTGAGCATGTGGATGCTCTACAATATGGGCATCAATGCAGGTGAAATCCTAGTAATCAATATCGGCGGTAATCCGCCACTCGGAGCATGCCTTGAGATCGATATGATGAGCCTATACTTCGCCGCAACCGCGGTGATAACGAGTTTCCTCGTAACGGTCTACAGCTTTTCATACATGGACCATGATACACGACTCACAGAGTACTATGCTTTGTTGAGCGCAATCACCGTGGGCATGACCGGAGTAGCTTTTGCAGGTGACTTGTTCACATTGTTCATCTTCTGGGAGATGATGGGCATCGCGAGCTACAGCTTGGTTAGCTTCAGAAAGGACAGACCTGGACCAATCGAGGCAGGCTTCAAGTACATGATCATGGGTAGCGTGGGGAGCGTCATACTTCTATTCGGTATGGCTTTCATCTACGGAATGGCTGGAAGCCTGAACTTTGCGGTTCTAGCTAACACAATCCGTGGAGCAGCATTAACCCCATGGACCATCATAATATTCTCGACACTAATCGTCGGATTCGGCGTAAAGTCCGCCATCGTGCCTATGCACACATGGCTACCAGACGCGCACCCAGAGGCACCAAGCCCAATAAGCGCGCTACTGTCTGGAATAGTCATCGAGACAGGACTCTACGCAATGATCAGAGTTCTATTCATACTCTACGAACCGGCGTTATTCCAGCTCCCAATGGCGATCCTAGCGTTCGCAACAATGACGCTGGGAAACCTGTTGGCGCTACGACAGGATGACCTGAAACGGATGTTAGCCTACAGTAGCATTGCCCAGATGGGTTACATGCTAATCGGCTTATCCACCGGACTAGCCTATGGCTTGATGGGGACATTCCTACACGTATTCAACCACGCGTTCATGAAGGGAACCGCATTCCTTGCCGTGGGAAGCATCGACCATATGACTGGAACACGAGACATCAATGAGCTTAGGGGAGTAGGCAGAAAGATGCCATTCACAACCTTCAGCATACTGATCTCATTCCTCGGTCTAGCAGGCGTACCCGGCACAAGCGGCTTCATCAGCAAGTTCGTGCTATTCAGCTCAGCTATCGGCGTAGGATACGTTCTACTTGCCGTTTTTGGAATACTGAACAGTACACTGAGCGTCGCATACTATGCCAGAGTTATAATGGCGTTAATGGGTGACGCACCGGAGAACGCAGTTGAAGCAAAGGAAGCTCCACCACTAATGATAACGGTGACCCTGTTGATGGCACTAGTTATTCTCGTCTTCGGAATATTCCCCGAATCAGTGACGAGCTATGCAACACTAGCCAGCAACGCCCTCATTGAGGGACTTAGCGAATACATAGGAGCGATACTATAATGAGCGTAATAGAAACAATCATGGCACATCCAGCACCCTTCCTAGTGTGGCTGCTGCCAATAATCGGGGCACTAATGATACCCATCTTAGGAAAAATCAACGACAAGCTCAGAGACTATGGCGCAGTAGCCTTCGCGGGCTCAGCAGTAGTCGCTGCAGCATCAATGGGACTCGACCTGTTTGCAGGACATACAGCGGGTGCCATTGAGTTATTCACATGGATGACACTACCTAGCGGTAGTCCATTGACCTTCGGTGTCTTGGTTGACCCATTGAGCGTCATCATAATGAACGTGGTAGCCTTAATCAGCTTCCTAATCGTAGTCTACAGCACCAGCTACATGCATGGGGACAAGTGCCTCACACGTTACTGGTTCCTGTTCCTATACTTCATCGGAAGCATGCTACTGCTGGTAATCGCGGACAACCTCGTAATGACCCTAATCGGTTGGGAGGGAGTCGGCGTATGCAGCTACGGATTAATCGGCTACTACTACAGAGACGCGAAAGATAGATGGCTAGGTGGACCCCCACCAACCGAGATGTACCCACCAAGCCACGCAGGCATGAAAGCCTTCGTGGTAACAGGAATCGGAGATGTTTTCCTCATTGCAGGAATCTTCATCGTCTACTATTTCGCGGGTACATTCAACTACGCTGAGCTAATCGAAACAGCCCCAGTATGGCTAGACGCCATGGGACAGGTACCCGGATTGGTAGCATTAACCGCTATCCTATTACTCGGTGGACCAATCGGTAAATCAGCGCAGTTCCCATTCCATGAATGGCTACCAGAAGCCATGGCTGGACCAACAAGTGTATCAGCGCTTATCCACGCCGCAACAATGGTCAAGGCAGGAGTCTACCTTGTAGCACGTCTAAGCCCCATCTTCTACATCGGAACATGGGCGCTGGGAATACAAGGCGCACAGGTATACTTCATAGCCATCGCTTTGGTTGGAGCATTCACGTGTTTCCTAGCGGCGAGTCAGGCACTCGTTGCCATTGAGCTAAAGAAGATTCTGGCTTACTCTACAGTCAGCCAGATCGGCTATATGATGCTGGGTCTTGGACTTAGCGGTTTCACACAGGACGCCTATATCCCCGGCTTAACCGCAGGTATCTATCACTTAGCGAGCCATGCTTTGTTCAAGGCTGCGTTGTTCCTGAGCGCTGGTTCAGTGATTCACGCTGTGCACACAATCTATACCAAGAACATGGGTGGACTGGGCAAATACATGCCAACCACTTACAAGCTCATGGTGGTTGCCACCTTGAGCCTGAGCGGTATACCTATCTTCAGCGGCTTCTGGAGCAAGGACTCAGTATTCCTAGCAGCACTGGTAGCAGGAACGCCACTAGCCTATGTGCTACTGGTTGTCGGTGTAATCAGCGCAGCTATGACACTGACCTACAGCATCAGATACATCTCTAACACCTTCAGGGGAGACGAGAGTGACTTTATCAAGGATATGAATCACCACGGACATGCACCACACGAGGCACCGGCCACGATGTGGATGCCAATCGCGATTCTCGTAGGACTATTTACTATAATGGGCTTGTTAGCAACAGCTGGACTAGCCAGTGAAGGTCTGAACCCTGAGATATTCATCGAACATCAGATGCACATCACAGTTGAGCATCTACTACCCCATGAGATAGCGGAGCACCTGCATGTACCACACATTGAGAGCTCAACAAAGCTAGTTGGAGCCGGGTTAAGCGCAGTCGCGTTAGCACTGGGTGGATACCTCGGCTACATGTTCTTCTGGGCTAAGAAGATCGACTCTTGGGAGTGGGTACAAGCTAGTCCCAAGAGGATGAATATTCACAGTTTCCTTTGGAACAGGTGGTACATGAACAAGATATACTACTTAATATTCGTAGACGGGCTCATTTTGATGAGCAACGTCATACACAATGTCTTCGAGTCAAACATACTAGTCTGGCTCAACGACGGTGTCGCAGGCATCACACAGAGCGTCTGCAACACATTATACGCCTCAATTGAAGAGGGCGTAATATTCGGCGGCTTGAACACAGATGTTCCATCCGCAGTAATCGGTTTGTATAACCGAGCAAAGAAGACCCAGACAGGTCTTCTCAACATGAACCTGCTATACATGACAGCCATGTTACTGCTAGTAATTCTAGCAATGCTATACGCAGGAGGTCTACTATAATGAATCTGCAACTTTGGCTAGCAGTACTACTACCCTTCATCGCGATGCCCGTCGTCTACCTACTTGGTAGAAGCATGGGTAAGAACACGAGCTGGATAGCATTACTACCACTACTTTACAGCACAGTCTATCTAGGAAGCCTCCAAATGAACATAGCCGATACACCGGTTGGAGATTACATTGAGTGGCTCCCCGGCATAGATTTCGGCTTATACGCTGACGGCTTGAGTAACCCAATAGCGTTACTGATTGCACTGCTATCCGTCATCATGTTGCTATTCAGCAACACTGAGATGGCGCAGAACATCGTCAAGCAATACGGAGGAGAGAACAAAAAGGCATACGCCACGTTCTACGCGGTTTACCTCGGATATGTCGGAGGTATGCTGGGCGTAGTACTGAGCACAAGCCTGTTTGAGTTCTACTTCTTCTTCGAGCTAATGATCATCCCAAGCTATCTGCTAATCAACGCATACGGCTCAGGAGAGAAAGAGAAGATAGCCCTAAGCTACCTACTCTGGTCAATCGTCGGCGCAGTACTATTCGTAACAGGAGCACTCGCAGCCTATGCACTCACAGGCTCATTCGAGCTCGCAGACCTAGCGCTGCTAACAGGCTCACCCTACGCAGGCATGGTAGTGATACTAATGCTTCTAGGT